>JAFSVH010000015.1 GCA_017450215.1 Bacilli bacterium
AATTATAATAATTATTATTGAATATTAATATTTCTTTTTGTCTTTACTTCCTTTGGAAGAAAAACATAAAGAATTCCATTTTCCAATTTTGCATTCAAATCAACACTATTAAAGTCAATACCTTTAATGCGAAAATCTCTTACTAACTTTGATTCATTATCAATTTTAATTGTTAACTTATCATAGTCATATTCTATTCTAACATCTTCTTTCTTTACACCAGGCATCTCAACTTCAAAATGATAGCCTTTCTCATCTTCATAAATATCAGTTGCCATTAATGGATTCATAATAGAATCATAAACAGCACAATTATTTGAATAATCATTAAAAAAATCATCATATAAATCACTTAATAAATCAAACATTTTAATCACCTCTCATTATTAATAAATAATAAATAATTATTAAATAATAAATATTTTTTATTATTATTTTTAGCACTCTCTTATCTTGATTGCTAATTAGATTATATCACCGAAATTAGCACTGTCAAGTGTCGAGTGCTAATTTCGTTATATTTTTTAAGGTTCGTTTAAGATTTCTTTAAGATTCCGATATAGTCATAACAAAAAAGCCTCCTGTAATATGAACAATCATTTGTCATACAACAAGGAGACTCTTATTAATTAAATAAACATTATCATATAAATAGGTAATATAATTAAGTTGTTTTTTCTATTTACTATATTATCATTTCCAAAAATATATCCTTTTGTTAATTTATAATTACCAATTTCATCAACCAATTTAGGTATTGCTCTATAATTATATTGGTTCTTTCCTGATTTTATCTCTATAGGAAGTACAGATAAATCATCATAACCATTTATTAAGAAATCAACTTCCCCAACTTTTTTACTATCAAAATAATATAAGTCATGACCATGAGCAATAAGTTCCATTGCACAAACAGTTTCATAGACAGAGCCTAGATTGATTCCTGAATCTTGATCAAGTATTGCATTAATATTGTTCTTAAATAGTATATTAGTTAATAATCCAACATCATTATAATACAATTTCATTAAATTCTTACTACTAGATTCGATTAATGGGAATCTAGGATTACTCACTGCCTTTGCATTTAAAGCAATCCCAGAACTAATCAAGTATTCAAATTCATTTTCATATTTTTGCATCTTTTCATATTTATTATTATCAACTTTATTAGCATGAACTCTTTTGACTTTATTCTCCATATATGATGGTAGCATATCGTATATTCTTCTTATTTTCAAATTATGTTCTAAATCATATTGACTGCAATCATCTTCATAATAATTATATGTTTGTACATGTACTGCTCTCATCCTCATTATATTATTGTTAATGACAAATTCTTTTACTGCATCAGGAAGACCACCACATAATAAATATTCTTTAAATCTTTTTAAAAATACATTATGGATTGATTCATTTACTTCTTCTAGTTTATTAAAATTATCTCTTATATATTGAATAGCTTCTTTTCCAACATTATTTGCCCATAAGAATTCTTCAAAATCCATAGGATACATTTTTACTTCATCAATTGATCCCATTGGTATAAATGTATGCCTAAGTGTTATTCCAAGAAGAGACCCACTCACAATATATGTATATTTCTTTTCTTGATTAAGTGGCTTTAACATTGAAATTAAATGAGGATATACTTGAATCTCATCTAAAAATATAATTGTATCATCTCTATTATTTAAACTGGATTTTTCAAGTGCTGATACTTGAATATAAAAATCTCTTGTCGTTTTTACTTTTTCAAATATTTTATCACCATTGAAATCATCTTTTAAATTAATTTCATTATAATTTTGAAAAACTTCTTTTGCTAGTTTTCTTACAATATATGTTTTGCCTATTTGTCTAGCTCCATCAATAACTAATATTTTATCTCTATCACTATTAAAATAATCATTAATTCTAGCTTCAATTTTTCTTTTAAACATAGCAAATCCTCCCTTTTCCACTTTTCCAATAAAATTATATCACAATTTTTCCACTTTTCCAATATTTTTTATGCTTATTTTTTCCACTTTTCCAATATTTTTTATGCATATTTTTTCCACTTTTCCAAAAAACGATAAAAAACACCTAGATAACTAGGTGTTTATAATCTCATATTTTTATTTAGTTGTTGGAAGTCCTACTACTTCTCTTACTCTTTGTTTATAATATACTCCCCATTCCTTAAGTAATTCATCGCTGAAATTATCTAAAGTTGATGTTGTAGTTTTAAACATACTAGCACTACCTTTTGTATTAGATAAATTCCAAGCAACAAAACTTAAATTATATTTATCTATAACTTCATACCATTTCTTTAAACTATTATAATTCATTTCACCATCACCATCAGCATCCATACCACCATGTTCTGAAATGAATACAGGCAATTTAGCTTTGATTGCTGTTACAATCTTACCAGTTTCAGTATTATCAGCTGCATAGAAATGGAATGTATACATTATATTTGTAAAGCCTAATGGGTCTTTTGCAACACTAACTAAGTCTGCACTCCATTTTGGATTACCAACTAGAACAACAGCTTTTGGCATATTCTTTCTAATTACAGGAATTACTGCATTTGCATATTCTTTACAATCTGCCCAAGTTGTATCACCACTTGGTTCATTCATGATTTCAAATAAGATATTTTGATGATCAATAAATTCTTTAGTGATTCGATCAAAGAAGGCAATTGCTTCATTTTTATAATATAATGGATTTTCATCTCCATCTACAGTAGTATCAGCACCAAGCATATGCCAGTCAACAATTACATACATATCTAAAGCAGTGCAATAATTAATACCATCTACAACAAGTTGATATAATTCTTCTGCTCTTTCAGGTGTTGAAGTACAATATCCTCTTTCACCAGTATAAAGAGCTAATCTCATTACATTAATACCAAATTCATTTCTCATATTTTCGAATGTTGAAAGGTTGACATATTTACCTGCCCATTGTAAGCCATGAGTAGAAACACCAACTAATCTCATCAAATCACCATTTTGATCAACAAGATTAATACCACTTACCTTCAATTGTCCATGACTAGAAAAACCATTATTAACATAAGCAATTCTTCCACCCTTGTCATCACATCTTGTACATTCTTTATGTCTATATCCATATTGTTCATCAGTTGCTTCTTCATCAATAACATATTTATAATCATGTCCTAAAGCATCTGTCTTTTTATTAACTACATAACTACAATTCTTACAAGTAATATGAATAGAACCTTTTTCAGTACAAGTTGCTTCTTCTACCTCTTCAACAAGCTCATGATCTTTAAATGCTTCTTTTGAATCAACAATCTTACCACATTTATTACATACATAATTCATGATATTGTTTTGATTACATTTTGCATCTTCTTCCCACTCCCAAGTACATTCAGTATGTGCACATTCTTCAATTGGTGGTGTTAGCTCATCTTCACAACTAGTCACAAATAATATTAATAATGAGCATATAATAACAACACATAATTTAAAAATATTTATTTTCATAATAAATCCTCTTTTACTATTAACCATTATACAATATTTTTCTTTATATGTAAAACTATTGATATTATCTAAAGCAATTAAAATCATAATATGTTATAATCTAACAGTGGAGGTATTAAATATGTATAATAAAAACGCATGGAAAAAATATACTAAATGCGAAGAAAAAATGAATGAATTATTTGCTTTCTGTGATGAATACAAAGATTTTATTTCATTTGGTAAGACAGAAAGATTATGTGTAAATGAAGCAATTCAAAAAGCACAAGCACTAGGCTTTAAAGATTTAAAGGAATTTGATAAAATCAAAGCAGGTGATAAGGTTTATGCTACTAACAAAGGAAAAAACTTTGCTTGCTTCATCATTGGTAAAAAAGCAGTTGAAGAAGGTTTAAGAGTATTAGGTGCTCACATTGATTCACCAAGATTAGATGTAAAGCAAAACCCTTTATATGAAAAGCAAGGCTTTGCTCTACTTGATACCCATTATTATGGTGGAATAAAGAAATATCAATGGGTCACTATCCCTCTTGCTATTCATGGTGTAGTAGTAAAGAAAAATAGTGAAGTATTAAATATTTCAATTGGTGAAGATGAAAAAGATCCAGTTCTTGGAATCAGTGATTTATTAATCCACTTATCACAAGATCAATTGAAGAAAGATGCAGCAACTGTAATCTTAGGTGAAGACCTAGATTTAACAATAGCAAGCATTCCTCTTGATGGACAAGAAAAAGATGCAGTAAAACAAAATGTACTTAAATTAATCAAAGAAAAATATGACTTTGAGGAAGAAGATTTCTTAAGCGCTGAACTCGAAGTAGTACCAGCAGGAAAAGCTCGTGACTACGGACTAGATAGAAGTATGGTTGCTGGTTATGGTCATGATGATAGAGTATGTGCATTCACATCATTAAAAGCTTTACTTGATACAAAAGAAGCTGAATATACTGCTTGCTGTGTCTTAGTAGATAAGGAAGAAATTGGATCAGTTGGAGCAACTGGAGCTCATTCAGTTTGGTTCGAAAATGTAATCGCTGAAATAATCGATAAAGTGGGAACTTATTCAGATCTAAAATTAAGAAAAGCACTAGAAAACACAAAAATGCTATCAAGTGATGTAAGTGCTGGCTTTGATCCTCTTTATGCACAAGTGAACGACCCAAAGAATTCAGCATATTTAGGTAATGGTATTACATTCAATAAATATACTGGTTCAAGAGGAAAGAGTGGATGCAATGATGCAATGCCTGAATACATTGCTGAAATAAGAAATGTATTAGATAATGAAGAAATTAATTATCAAACAGCTGAACTTGGTAGAGTTGATCAAGGTGGTGGCGGAACAATTGCTTACATCTTAGGAAATTACAATATGAATGTAATTGATGCTGGTATTCCAGTACTTAATATGCATGCTCCAATGGAAATAGTATCTAAAGTTGATATATATGAAGCATATTTAGCATATAAAGCATTTATTACAAAACTATAATTAAAAAATGATTCTTCACACACTAAATTGGTGTTTGAAGAATCTTTTTTATATTTCTTTTAAATACAATAATTAATGGATGGTTTGGGATAAAATAATATTAAAAACAAATGCTATCTATAGCCAATTTATTTTATTTTGATTGTATATTTCCCAAAAACAACTGACCAACACTCTTGACTACCCATTTCTTCCCCTAATCTTTTGACATTCAAGACAATTATTTATTATCAATAACAAATCAATCTATATTATATCTTATTTTAGATATTTATATTTTATAAAACTATTAAATAATTAGCTTTATAACTTGAAATAATGTGATTAACATCACATATATTGATACTACTATTTTCTTACATTAAATGAGTCTGTATCTCCACTATCAATATATTTTTATCAATACACTACTTATTTTCTAATTGTTTTCTTAATTCAATTACTTTCTTTTGAAGCAATGTGACATCAATTAAACTAGTACTATATTTAGACACTAATAATGGTGATATATTTCTTGACATCGCATATTCCACTATTGCTTGATTTCTCTCTGAACATAATATAACACCTATTGATGGATTATCTTCTTTTATTTTTTCTTGTCTATCTAAAGCTTCAAGATAAAAATTCATTTTAGATACATATTCCGGCTCAAATTTACCCACTTTTAGTTCAAATGCTACCAAGCATTTAAAACATCTATTATAAAATAACAAATCAATATAAAAGTCAGTATCTCCAACTTGTATTCTATACTCCTCACCGACAAATGCAAAATCTTTACCTATTTCCAAAATAAAATCTTTCAAATTCGATACTATTGACTTTCGCAAATCCTTCTCAGAATAATTATTTGGCAAATCTAAGAATTCTAGTGAATACTGATCTAGTATTCTTGTTGCAGGGATGTCATCTTCGTTAATTGTTCTAGTTGTTGACTCTAAATCATTATTATCTTTAGAAAGCATGTATCTATAGAAATATCCACTTGACAATTGTCTATTTAGTTCTCTTGCAGAATAATTATTTTTGATACACATACGAAGATAAAATTCTTTTTCCTCCATTGTTTTTGTCCCAGAAAGAATTGCTAAATTATTGCTCCAACTAATTTGTGACAACAGTGTTGACACAATTTCATTATTCTTGTAAGTGTCATAAAACTGCATCATTCTATATAATCCTCTTCTATCAAACCCCTTTAATGATGGGTACTTTTCACTAATACTTTTCGCAATATTATCAATAACTTTAGAACCCCATTTTTTAGATTCTACTTTCTCGGATAAGTACTTACCTATTTCATAATACATAGACACTAATTCTTCGTTTATTTTGCGATATGCATTTTCTCTATGTTTTTCAATAAGATTAACTATATCAACTAATGGACTATTAACATCTTCAATTTCGTTCTTTTTCATAATAACCCCCATTTCTAAAACTACTATACATTATTATTTATATCTCTTCTATGCTTTTTTATATTAATACTATTGAACTTTTTTCAAATTAACCCATTTTCCCATATCATAAGAAGTATCATAAGCTTCAATAAAATTAGTATCTTCGCCACCGATGCATACCTTTAAAACATCTACACCCAGGTTCCCAGTGACATACACTTTTGCATATTCTTTTGCTCTCTCAAGATCTATAAATTGTGATAATATTATATTTCCTTCTAAGACTTCATACTGCGCTTTCTTATTGGAATATCTCTCTACATATATTGGAGTCGGTAAGTTAGGAAATGGTCTTACCATCACTCGATTATTTGTTTTGAAAAAACTTCCATTACCACCATTGTATTGATCATAAACAAGGTTAATTTGCGCTTTAACTTTGTCAGTATTAATATCTGGCGAATATTTATCAACAGATAATATAAAATCAACTATATTACAACGCCATGTATGACTATCCCACGCATTCTCATTAATTGGTTTTTCATTTTCATCTTTCTCTAATTTCCCATGATAATGTAAGTAAATACGTGAATCCTTGCTAATATGATTATCAAAAGGTGATGGGTAAAATGCGATATCAGTTATGCCTTTAAGATTATAATACCAATATCTATATGAATAATTATGATAATACCATTCTGGTAGGTCCCTTTCTAGTAGTTTTGTTACTCTTCCTGTTTTTCTATTCCTTAAGAAAGTTTCATCATCTTCTTTTGTAAGAATCTCAAATTTAACATTCTTTTTAATTTGTTTATATGCCTTTATTTCTAAGATATCGTTATAGAAACATCTATAATTCTTATATGTTTTGTCTTTATGATAATGACCAAAAAACCAATATTTGTATTGTATCTTTGATCTAAAGTCTTCTAAAACTTTAGTATTTAAATCAACATCATAATTAAACATCTTTTTAACAACTTTAGATGGTGCACAATGCGTCAATACATAATCTACTCGAAAGTTATACTTTTCTAAATTACTTAAACCATTTTCAATATCTTCTATTGTAATATTTTCTTCTTCCCACCAAGATATTCGATTAGTTCGATATACTTTGTCAATAGAAGTAGCACCACCCATACAAAAGAGCAATAATCCATTTAGTTCTATCACTTCTCCTCTTAGAATATGATAAACATTAGAATACAATCTATGGCATCTTGCGCCATTAAAGGTAACGATAGGAAATTTATTTAATAGTTCAAAATTTTCATGATTTCCATCAATAAATAGAATAGTTAATCCTAAATAAGCATAATTATGAATAAAACACTCATTCTCACTCCAGACGATTCCGGCATCACCTAATATAATTAAATAATCTTCATTAGTAACATATTTCTTAGAGAAATAATCTTTTATTTTCTTAAAATCAATATTCCCATGAGTATCTCCAGTAATATAAATCATTTTTGATTGTCCTCCTGCTTTTCGTATGACTCTAACATTTTAGGTATGAAATCACTAATTTCAAAATTATTAACAATTATTTCAATTTCCTTAGATATATCATTTTCATCAATCACAAAATATTTCTTGATGGTTCTTAATACATTTTCATAATTATAATTAATAAATGTATTATAATAATCAAGTGCCTGCGTAAACAAATATTCATAATCACCATCCAAATGTACCAAATAAGAATTATAATTATCACAATGTTCAATTAAAAAAATAGGCTTATATTTTTCTAAATATTCAAAATCATATCGAGATAAATCTCGATCTTTTCTTTCCTTTTGACTTGTAAGTATGGCAATATTAGTAGTAATCATCCAACCAGTAAATAAATTTTTCACTTTTATTATTAAGTCAGTGTATTCAGATGATAATACTTTTTTCTTTAGTACTTCTAACCAAGAATTATAAATATAATATGAACTACTATTTGAAGAATGTTTATTCTTAATTGGAGAATAAAAGCCTCCTGATAATGATTTAATATAATAATAAGCTATGTCTTGAAACAAAAAGAAATTATGTTCGCCTTTGACTAATAGTTTCATTTTTATCATCTCCTTTATTTTATATGCTGCTATAAATAGAATATTCCTTATTCTTTACATCAATGTTATTTAAGCAATTTGCTAAACTACGAACAAAACCTAATAGTGTTTCATAATTACCCCATCCATTTTCTGGATTATATTTTTCTAATTTTTTCTTATTCTTTATAAGAAGTTCTAAGGACTTATTAATATAATTGACATATTTTTCATCTACATATTTAAACCCTAAGTCACTTGGATGCCATAACAACAAATATAAATTTATATTATTATCTAGGATGACATGTTCTGCCATTTCACTTAAATTATGAGTCATATGTCTATTAAAAATATAGTTATCCTCATATTCATACTCATAGATATGACTGATATCACGATTAGGAAAATACTTTTTTACTTCTTCTATTGTTTTAAGTTCTTTATTCATCCCATTTTCTCTGATGTAAACTCCAGTAGTTCGATGTTTGTTTTTTTCATTTGTTTCGATATATAGATTTAATCCCATTTTTTATTCCTTTCTTTGCCTATTATAATTTTGCAATGACATAAACATATTTTGTTTTATATATGTTATTATTACATATACTATTATACTATGTAGTATTTAAATAGTAAACAGAAAATATATATTTTTTTCATATTTTTATTGATAAATTATTTATTACATATTATAATATATTTGAGGTGATTAACATAAATGTCATTTGGAGAACAATTAACAAAACTAAGAAAAAGGAATAATCTCACACAAATAGAACTTGCGGATACTGTAGGTGTTAAACAATATGTCATTTCTGCTTGGGAAAATGATAGAACTGAACCCAATATTTCACAATTATCAAAATTAGGTGATCTTTTTGGTGTTTCCATTGATTACCTTATTGATAAAAAAGTTATCATCGCTATGAATGAAGAACAATTCATAAAAACAATAGAAAACATCAATAAAGATGTTAACGATGAATTTATTAAAACGATTCATTCATTATGTGATGATTTACCAGAAAATAAAAAAGAAAAGATGCTAAATGTAATTAAAGCATCTACAGAATTAATAAAATAAGCTCTTAGAACCACTGATATGATATCTCCAAAGTAGACAAATAAAATAATTAAAAGAGAAAAGGATAACAATCCCCTAGGGGATTCGCGATACCTCCAAATTATTGTAAGTCTACTTTGGAGGTATTTTTTTATGGGAAGAAAAGCAAAATATAG
>JAFSVH010000130.1 GCA_017450215.1 Bacilli bacterium
ATACAATCTTCATCTTCTACTTTAACATTAGCTTGACCTGTAATTAATTCTGTTTCTGCTTTAATAGCATCACGCAGTTTATCAATTTCTTTCTGTCCATATTTAGTTGTATCTAAATCAAAGGTTAGAGTAAAACGATAAAGCATAATTAATTCTTAGAGTTCTCCTTAATAAGATTTTTCAGTTGAAGACATAATAAATTTAATTCATCACGCTTTTTATTAATATTATTAACTTTTTCTTGTACTATTTCTTCATTAAAAGTAGTTTTAAGCATTTCTTTTAGATGTTCTCTAATATTTTCTTCATTTAAAGAAGATGAAGATAATTCACATAAATCAAAAGCTAACCATTCTTCGGGAAATGTCTCATAGCAATCTACCCAATCCTGAGCTAATTGTAATGATGAACCTAACATTTCAAATCCAAGAAAAGTATTCAATAAAGGCATTGCAACATCATCTGATTGCTCTACATCAGGATTATCTAGTAAAAGATTAAAACCATATTCTGTTTCTACTAAATACCAATACCATCCTTCTGCATCAAAAGGTACTAATCCTAAATGATGGATTTTAGGATTAAGCATATCTAAAAACATTTCAAATAGCATTGTAGCACCAGATTGAAGATAAGAAGCATGAAACATAGAGGCATATTCTTTAGGAATATTAGGGCAATATTTATAAATATTAAATGTAGTCCACCCACAATCAGGTCTAGTAAACATTAAATCACTCATTAATATCTTCCTCATTTAATGTTGGCGTTTTAATAGTAATATTTCCTTGAATTAAAGATTCATTAATTTTCTTTTCTGCTGCTTCTTTTAATTCTTTATATTCTTCAATAACTTCATTACGAACACGTTCTAGGATTCTTGCACGTTGTTTTTTTGTAAAACGTTTGTACCAAGGTAATGTTAAAAGGCTATGTAATTGTCTTTGAGTAATTTCTTGTTCAATTCTAGCATCTAGTAATTGCCTTTCAACATATGCTTGCATAATTTTAACATTAGAATTAACTTGTTTTACAAAATCTTCTACAAATATTTCTCTCGCTTTCATTGTAGCTTCTGTTCGTTGAACAGAAAGATTTAATGCTTTAGTATTTTCTAATGTTAAAGCTGAATTTTTTTGAAGAATACTTAAATTTTTATCAGTTCGTTCCTTATATTCTTTATATTCATTTATGTGTTCTTCAAAATTCTTAGTGAATGTATTTTTATCTGATTCTAACGATTCCTTAAATGTATTAAATTGTTCTATTGTTGTAAAATTATCACTAATAGCATAATGAGTTTCAAGAGGCTGTAATTTTAAAAAAGCCATATTATATCCTTCCTTATTATAAATAACAAAAATATGTGGTGTTATAATATGGAGCATCATGATAAAAACTCTTATAAACTCCGCTACCTTGCTTAAAAGTAGCTTGATAAACTACATTGTCTGGGCATTCATACCGATGCTCCAATACTATTCTAGCGTTATTATAGCATCTTTCAGTAATTTTGTCAAGACTAATTGTAGAGATATTTAAATTATATCCCATCTTAATTGCTCTATAATATTGTCCTTGTTCATTAATGACTTGTGTTAAGGTGGGATTTACCATGTTTTGATTAATTCCACCCATCTTTTGACGATTTAAAATTACACAACCTACTAATTGTTGCTCTTCATTAGAAGCATCACCAGCTTCATCAAATAGCATATACGCCATAAGATTTAAATCATTATCTGAGTATGGATATAAATAAGAACCAGTTTCAAGAGCTTGATTAATACGTTCAAGTTCGGCATACGCCTGTGTTACTAAACCAGTATCATTCATATTTAATGCTTCTGCGCTTTTGATAAGTTCATTAATTTTTATTACTCTATCTTTTAATTGACTTTTCGTTGAAGCAGAAATATCAAAATCATCAAAATATGTAGGCTCAATTTCAACTTTTACTATAACTTCTTTTTCAACAATAGTGGGCGCAATCATCTTTACTTTGTTTGACCCTGTAGAATTAACAATAGCACCTTTATCATACGTTGCACTAACACAACTAGCAGTAAGCAAAATTGTAAAAATGATGATACCAGCTAAAGCAAAAGAATAACTATTCTTAATAAAGAACCTCTTAATCTTTTCTAAATTTAGCATTTTTTACCATCTCCTTAAAAGTTTATAGTGGTAGTATAACATATACTACCACTTTTTGTCAAGTAAAAAATGTAACAATTTGTAACCTTTATTTCAAAAGTGTTACAAAGATTATTAATTTGTTGTATTCTCTAGCTTTTCTCTAATTTCTTCGCAAGCATGTTTTGCTTCAACTAAGGTACAATTATGTTCCCAACGATATTTCTTTATTGCATAAATCATTGATTTATTTTTAATAAGAAATTCTACAGAAGGATTATCTAATTTGCAAGTTAAAGTAGTTTTGAGAAGATTATTTAAAAATTCATAAAATTCATTTTCGTATTCTTCATGAACAATAGGGTCTTTTCCTGTAACAATATGAAAAGCATTGATAATATTATCTAAAGTAAAAATATCTCCATCTTTACATAGATAGAAAATTGGTTCGTCAAGATAAGAATTTTTAATACTCATAAGTAATTTCCTTTCTAATAGGCTAATCTAGTAAGAAACGGACATTTACCCGTTGATGGACGATTACCAACACAAATTATGCTTATTTTTTCTCTATTTACTTTTATCTTTTCTTTAATGGATGAATATCATTTAAATCATATTTCATAGGATAACGGAAAATAGAAGCATAGCATTTAGGGCAATCTGTAATTAAATTACTAGCTTTTACTCCACCATGATGTGTATATGGAAAATCTTCCCATTCATCAGTTGTCATTAAAAAACTAGTGCCACAATCAGGGCAAGTAATAAATTCAGGTGGATTTTTAAAAGTTCCTTCTACTATCAGTTTCATCTTTATCTTCTCCTAATTTTTTAACACTCTTATCAATATCCTTTAACTTATCCATAATTCCAGCTAAACAATCTCCAATAGAATCAATAGGATGATAAAGTTTATTTACTGATTCATTACTATTCATTG
>JAFSVH010000131.1 GCA_017450215.1 Bacilli bacterium
GCCGTTAATAAGTTCTTTTATACGGGAGGAATTATAGATGAAAAAAGAATTTAAATTACCTCAAATTGAACTTGTTTTAATTAATGAAGAAGACATTATTAAAACAAGTGGAGAAGTACAATGGTGGCCAGAAGGCGACCCTGGATTAGGAGCATAATATGAAAATAGTAAGAAGAATTATTGTTTTTTTATTTGTTTTAGTTTGTGCTTTCTTTGCTTTCGCTAATTTAAATAGAGCAAGTGCTGATCCAGTTACTACTAGTTCTGAAATACAAGTATTAGGAGCTGGAGTAAGAACAGCTGGTAATGCTGGTATAAGATTTGTAGGTAGTGTTGGAGAATATACTAACCCAAGTGATCCAGTTATTAGTTATGGAATTGCCATTGCTTATGGTGAAGTAGCTGTAAGTGATAGTTTTGTAAAAGACGGAACTCTTGGTGGAAAAGAAATATTAAGTGCAGAAGATACGGAATTAGATGAAAGTGGCTATTATTATGTAGTATTATACAATATTCCTGAAGATAGTTATTTACAAGATGTTACTGCTAGAGCTTATGTTGTATTAGAAAGCGGAAATATAATTTATGGAGATTCAGTAATTACTCGTAATTTAGCAGAAGTTGCAATCGAGGCTAAAAATGATGGCTTCAGTGGTGGATTAATTGATACAGTTGTTGGTAATATCGAAGATAATTATATGATCGCAACAACAACTCTAAATAAAGAATTCGTTATATCTAAACCTAATACAAAAGATTATAGTTTTTCTGATTTATCTGACTTGTGGGCAGAATTTATTGATGACTTCAATGCTGCTACCACTTCAACATTGACTACTGAAAGTACAGCTACTCAATTTTATAATCAAATGAAAACCGAAGTCACTGCCAATTCACAAAGAGATATCCCACTGAATGGTAATGCTGTTAAGTTCTTTAGTGGTGCTAATATGGTTAAATGGGGTTGGTTATTAGAATATTTCAGTGCTAATGGTGCTAATAGTCATGTAAAGAATCAAGCTACTGGTTTATTAAGAGAAGATAGAACTTGTCAAACTTATGGCTGTTATTATTTTGCTCATTTAACAGGTTCAATTTGGAATTTCTTTAATAGCGATAATGTTGAAGTGAGTGGTTATGGCTCAAATAATTTTTCAGCTGGAGAATCTGCATATAGTAAAGTAACATGGCCTAGTGCTGTAGATACAGAAGATTTAATCAAAGTAGGTGAAAATATTAATTTACCAGCTGCTACAACTCCTAATGTTGGATATTTATTCTCATGCTATAAAGCAGATGAAACTTCATATGATGCTTTAAGTAGTATTACCATCTCTTCAACTGAAACTAGTTATGTACCAACATATGAAGCAATAGTTTACAATATTAATTTATATAATGGTGAAATATTATTAGACATTGAACCTAAGACGTATACAATTGAAACAGGTGGAGTATTACCAGTATTAGAAGATACAGCAACACATTATTTTGCTGGATGGTGTACAAATTCAGCTGGAACAGGTGATATTGTATCAGTTATCAATGTTGGTGAATATGGTAATGTTACTTTATATGCTGCATGGAATGCAAAAGTATCACTTGATTTACATGTTAATAATGATGATGTAAGATTATTAAATATGTTTACAAATGCATTAATAGTTGATAGTGCAATTACACCAGGATCTTATACATTAGACAACGAAAACTTAGATTCAGCTTATGATGATAAAGTGTTCGTTTATGGAGAAAATATATTCTCAAATATTGGTGCTGCAATCGGACAAGTAGCAGAAAATGGTATCATTTATGTTAGAGCAGGAACTTATTCAAGCGACTTTACAGCTGATGTTGATGGTGTAAAAATAATCGGACCAAATTATAATATTGCTGGTACATCTTTAAGTAGAGTAGCTGAAGCAATAATAAGCGGAATAACAACTATTACTGCTGATGGCGTTGAATTTAATGGATTTGATAATAGTACTAGTGGTAGAATATTAATCTCAGGAGATAATACTTTAATTTCTTGCTTAACTTCAACACTAGCAACAGCTAGAAATAATGACTATATTACATATAATGCAAATATATCTAATTTGATTGTAGAGAAAGTAAAAGCTGTATTTAGTAATGGTGCAAGATTTGTAACTGATTCAAGTTCAAGTGTTAGACTAACTAATGGTACTGTTAGAGATTGCTATGCACAAGGTTATATTTATAGTTCAAGTAATAAATATACAGATGGAATTAGATTCCAAATTGTTACTGGAACTTTCAATATTATTAACAATACAATTATTGGCTTTGACCAATATCCTATATTCTTTGGGGCTGGTACAAATAATGCTAGTCAGTTAAATATTATTAATAATAGTTTCTCACAAGGTGGTAAATCTGTTGCTACTATAACAATAAGAAAAACCCCAGCAAGTCTACATACTAACATTTCATATAATACATTTGAAAATTGCAAAGGTGCTAGAATTATTGATTATAGAGGAACTATCTCAGCTGATTGTCATACAGTTTCATATAATAAATTCTTAGATGAAATAGGCACTCCAGTAACATATTATTTAACTAACAATGACGCTCCATCAACTGCATTACCAATTGTTGTTGATCATAATTATTTTGCAACTACTCCAACAGCATCATCTGTATTAACAAGTTTATCTATTACGAATTCATATGCTAATGCAAATGATGTTCCTGAATATGTAGAAGAATAAAAAATAACGATAGTCCTATATCCATTTTGAGATATAGGACTATTTTTAAATTAAAATTTTAAAAAAATATTTGTTATTTACTCTTTGAAATGTTATAATCAAATCATGAAAGAGACAAAAGCTTTAGACAAACTCGACATCATAAGTTATAAACATGATGGAGAGCTACACCGTGTATGGAAAAATGTCGATAAAGTATTTGAGTCTGATGAATCAATTATTATAATTAATAACGAAGTAGATGTTATTGATGGTGACGGAAGGAAATGGAAAACAAGAGAACCAGCTGTATGTTATTTTTATAAAAAATATTGGTTTAACATCATATGTATGTTGAGAAATGATGCAATATATTATTATTGCAATCTTTCATCTCCATATGTTGTTGACAAAGAAGGAATCAAATACATCGATTATGATTTGGATGTTAAAGTTTATCCTGGTGGAGACATAATTGATCTTGATGAGGACGAATTTAGCTTTAATACGCGTTATTTGCATTATTCTCCTGATATTATTCATATTATCAAACGGAATAGAGCAATATTGAAAGGGATAATTGCTAGAGGCGAAGAACCATTCAATTCAGAAAGTGTTTATGCTTGGTATAATTTATATCTTTCTCAAAATCCTGATGCAGCACTTGCAAAGATAGAGAACAAAAATAATCTAGAAAATCAAGATAATGATGAAAAAGATGAAACGAAATACCCTGAGCGTAAACCAAAAGATGGTTATCGTAAAAATTACAAAAACCATAAATTTCATAAAAAGAATAATTTTAAGAAATTTAAAAAATCTAGTAATTAAAAATTTTATTTTCAGATGTTATTTAAATTTTTATTAAAAGTTGTTATAGAAATATAGCAACTTTTAATAATAAATTGATATAGAGGTGTTTTATGAACAAATTATATATTGAAGATTTAATCAAAAATGTTAAAGACGATTATTGGAAAAACTTCATAATTCAAGAATCTAAAAAAGAATATTTTATAAATATTTTAAATTATCTAGACAAAGAAGAAGATAATTATTATCCACTTAAAGATGACATCTTTAATGCTTTTGTCTATACTCCATTTAATGATGTGAAAGCTGTCTTATTAGGTCAAGATCCTTATCATGAAGAAGATCAAGCTCACGGTTTATCATTTTCAGTATTAAATAATAAAGCACCTAAAAGTTTACAAAATATCTTTAAAGAATTAAAAAAAGACTTAAATATTGAAAGAACAAATCCAAATTTAACTGATTGGGCTAAGCAAGGAATATTATTACTCAATTCCACATTAACAGTAAAAAAGCATGAAGCAAATTCTCATTCTAAGATAGGATGGCAGATATTTACTGATAATGTAATTAAAGAATTACAAAAAAGAAAAGAAATTGTCTATATATTATTAGGTAGCTTTGCTATATCTAAAGAAAATATGATTGATAGTAATAATAATTACATTGTTAAAACTAGTCATCCATCTTTCTTTTCAGCTTCTAAAGGCTTTTTTGGTAGTAATATATTTTCTAAAACTAATGATTATTTAATTAAACATAATAAAAATTTAATTAATTGGTAAATAAATTAAAATTAAACTATATATCAATTATTAATCGAATTATAAGGAGTTAAAAAAAACATGGAAACAATTAAAATTAAAAATCAACATAAATCGTTATTAATTTTCCAAATGTGTTTAATATCATTTGGCACTATTGCCTCAATAATTTTATTATTCTTTTTAATCATTAATAAAATTAGTGGATGGATGATGATTGGTTCTGCTTGTGTGATGATTGCATATTTAGGATTAACATTCTATTCAATATTTGGTTATAAATCAAAAAAGAAAAAGTTTATTTATTTGTTTGCTTTAATTTTTTATATAATAGCTATCTTTGTTAATTTATTATTACCATTTAGAAATACATTACAAATAGCATTACTGGCTATATTATTAATTTTAATTTCTATTTATGCATCAGAAATTAATAATAATCTTAAAAATTATATTATTTTAATAATTGGTATAATAATTTCTTTAATATTTTCGATTTATTCAGCTTCAATATCAAGCGTTGATAGTTTAGGACCACTTAGTAATAAAATATTTGCAATCATTATGATGTATGTATCAGTTTTTGCTCCTGTCTTTCTAACTTCAACATTCGCTTTAATACATAGTATATCTATTGGTAAATTATCATAATTAAGATATATTTAAATAAAGACCAGTTCATCGAACTGGCCTTTATTGTTTCTAAGAACTAATTAAAAATAAAGAAAATCTATTCCTTTAATATAATCTATTAATGGAGCAAATCCCATTTTTACATCATATGCTTTCTTTTCTTTTTCTAAATTTTGTAAATCTCCAATGCTTATTCCACGTTTTTCTCCATGTAAATATAATTCATAGAATGGATCGATGTCTACCATAAATACTTTATTTACTTTTTTGAAATAAATAATAACAAAAGATATTCCACCCATATCTTTACATTTCTTTAGATGATTTACTTGATGGTCAAAGATGTGTTTAAAAGCAAATGATAAATTTTCGGTTTGCTTTGCTTCAAAATCAATATATCTACCTTTATAAATACCATTATAGTCAGTTGTAGATGGTGTTTGGTAATATCCTTCCACAATCCTTGCTTTATTTCTTGCTGGATAATCAACTTTCACAATCTGAACTGGAGTTGGCTTTTTATAAATAATAGCAATATTATGAATTCTATAATATTCATTAGAAGTATTGAGGTCGTGTTCAAAAGTCATTCCCCGACTCTTATCGCCTATTTTTTTGGTTTCTAGTTTTGTCCCGTTTGGATAATTTATTTTCATATTTAGTTTCCTATTATAAAAATATTATAGTTATATATAATATTTTACATTCATATTAAGATTTTACTTTAATTTTAAGTAATTTTCAATTAAATTATTTAATTGATATAAATTATGATTATTATAATTATTCAAAAATCTAAATATCTTGAAAATAAGCACTTAAAATGGTAAAATCTTTATAAGGAATATAATTATGGCTGTTAATATTAAAATTGATAAAGATAAAATTTTAGAAAGACAAAAATTAATACGTAATTTTTCTATCATTGCTCATATTGATCATGGTAAAAGTACTTTAGCTGATAGAATATTAGAACAAACTAATACCTTGGAATTAAGAGAGATGAAAGATCAAATCTTAGATAACATGGATTTAGAGCGTGAAAGAGGAATTACTATCAAGCTTAATGCTGTTGAACTACTCTATAAAGCCAAAGATGGAAATGAATATATTTTTCATTTAATTGATACTCCAGGTCATGTTGATTTTACTTATGAAGTATCTAGATCTTTAGCTGCTTGTGAAGGTGCAATTTTAGTTGTTGATGCTAGTCAAGGAATTGAAGCACAAACTCTAGCTAATGTTTATTTGGCTCTTGACAATGATTTAGAAATCTTACCATTAATTAATAAAATTGATCTTCCTTCAGCTGATATTGATAAAGTAAAAGAAGAAATTGAAAGAGTAATTGGTCTTGATACTAGTGATTGTGTGCTTGCTAGTGCAAAAGAAGGTATTGGCATTATTGATATCTTAGAGCAAATTGTACAAAAAGTACCTGCTCCAAAAGGTGATATTAATGCTCCACTTCAAGCATTAATATTTGATTCATATTATGATTCTTATCGTGGAATTGTGCCTTTAATTTGCGTTAAGAATGGGATTGTGAAAATCGGGGATAAAATCAAATTTATGTCTACAGGTGCTATTTATGAAGTTGTTGAAGTGGGGGCACATACACCAAAAGACAAAAAGAAAGAATTCTTGAGTGCTGGTGATGTAGGCTACATTACAGCATCAATCAAAGATATAAGTGATGTTAGAGTTGGTGATACTATCACTTTAGTCGATAATGAAGCAAGTGTTGCTTTACCAGGATATAAAAATTTGAATCCGATGGTATTCTGTGGATTATTCCCAATTGATAGTGGTAAATATGAAGATTTGAAAGAAGCATTGTTGAAGCTAAAATTAAATGATGCATCTTTAAAATTTGAACCAGAAAAATCACAAGCCTTAGGCTCTGGTTTCCGTGTTGGTTTTTTAGGCTTACTTCATATGGATGTAATTGAAGAAAGAATTGAACGTGAATTTGGCATTGATTTAATAGCAACTGCTCCATCAGTTTCTTATCATGTTTTTAAAACTGATGGTGAAATGGTGGTAATAGATAATCCATCACAAATGCCTGACCCAGTTTATATTAAATACATAGAAGAACCTTACGTTACTGCAACAATCATGCTGCCTAATGAATATGTTGGTGCTGTAATGGAATTATGCCAATATAAACGTGGTAATTTTATTAACATAGAATATTTAGATTCGACTCGTGTAACAATTAAATATGATATGCCATTATCAGAAATTGTTTATGATTTCTTTGATAAATTAAAATCCAATACAAAAGGATATGCATCATTTGATTATGAATTATCTGATTACAAGAGAAGTTCTTTAGTAAGAATGGATATCTTACTTAATGGTGATAAAGTAGATGCATTGAGTGTTATTGTTCATAAAGATAGTAGCCATGCAAGAGGTAAAATCATAACTGAAAAATTAAAAGAATTATTACCAAGACAAATGTTTGAAGTACCTATTCAAGCTTGTATCAGTGGTAAGGTTGTAGCTCGTAGTGATTTAAAAGCTTTACGTAAAGACGTACTTGCTAAATGCTATGGTGGAGATATTACTAGAAAGAAAAAATTATTAGAAAAGCAAAAAGAAGGAAAAAAGAGAATGAAAGCAGTTGGATCTGTTGAAATTCCTCAAAGTGCCTTCCTTGCAGTTCTTTCAATTGATAAAAAATAGTATTTATTAATAAACAAATAATAATAGAGGCAACAATGATAGGATTATATGTTCACATCCCTTTTTGTAATTCAATATGCTCATATTGTGACTTTGTAAAAATGGTTGCTCATACACCACTCAAAGAACAATATGTAAATGCCTTAATAAAAGAAATCGACCTAAAAAAACAGCGATTATTAAGGAATAATTATATTGATACAATTTACATTGGAGGTGGTACACCTTCATCATTGCCTCTTTATTTATTAGATAAATTATTAACTAAATTAGATAATATATATAATATTAACAATATAAAGGAATATACAATTGAACTTAATCCTAATGATGTAAATATAGATTTAATTAATATATTAATTAAACATCATATAAATAGAATATCTTTAGGAGTTCAATCCTTCAATAATCTCAAATTAAATATCTTAAAAAGAAATCATAATAAAGATCAAGCAGTAAATGCTATAAAATTATTAAATGAATATTTTGATAATATATCAATAGATTTAATTTATGGTTTTGTTACTAAAGAAATAATTGATGATTTTTCATTAATTAAAAATGATATAGACATAGCTATATCACTTGGTGTAAAGCATTTATCTTGCTATTCTTTAATATTAGAAGATAAAACTTTATTAAAGTACTTATATGAGAAACATGAATTCCGATTAATGGATGAAGAAAAAGAAGCAAAGCTTTATTATGATATTAGAAATTATCTAATTAATAATAATTTCAAACATTATGAAATCAGCAATTTTACATATAATAAAAATTATAATTATGAATCTATTCATAATAAAATATATTGGACTAATAATCATTATGAAGCACTTGGAATAAGTGCAGCAAGTTATATAGATAATCATAGAATAAAGAACATATCATCAATCAATAAATATATTAAATTAATCGAAAACAATGATTCTTTAATTAATTCAATTATAGATGAAGATATAGAGCTTGATCTTAATGATATATATAATGATGAATTATATTTAGGACTTCGCTTAATTGATGGAATCAATATTGATGAATTCTATAATAAATATAATAAAACAATATTTGAAGTATTTCCTAATTTAGATAAAGAAATAAATAATAATTTTATTATATTTGAAAACAATAATATTAAAATTAATCCTAAATATTTATATATTTCTGATAATATAATACTTAAAATATTAAATTAAAAATATACAAGCAAAATTTGCGTTATAATCGCTTTTTATTGAATAAAGGAGTAAATAATCGAAATGCAAGGATATGTAAATGAATACAAATATTACGCCTTTGGCGAGCTAAGAATGAGTAATAATACCTTCCTTGCTTATGAGCGTGATATAAAGCAATATGTAAAATATTTAACTGAACATGGTATTAATCATCCTAATGATATTACTGTTGAAGATTTAAGAAATTTCTTAAAATATCTAAAATCAAAGAATATTTCATCTTCATCAGCATCAAGAAAATTATCATCAATTAAATCTTTTCATAAATTTTTGATTAGTGAAAAATATGTAAAAGAAAATATTACTAAAAATATTGATGCACCTAAGCAACTAAAGAAGCTTCCTCAGGTATTATCAATAGAAGAGGTTGATAAATTATTAGATTCACTATCCCAAGATAGTCCAATCGAAGCAAGAAACAAAGCAATGATTGAACTTGATTATGCAACCGGACTTAGAGTAAGTGAATTAATTAATTTGAAATTATCAGATGTACATTTAGATAATGGTTATGTTCAAGTTTATGGTAAAGGTAATAAAGAAAGAATTGTGCCCGTTGGTGAAGTTGCAATTGCAGCAATTAAATATTACATTGAAAATGGAAGACCACAATTAATAAAGAAACATACAGATTATTTATTTTTAAATCATAAAGATGGTAATCAATTATCAAGACAAGCTTTCTTTATGATTGTGAAAGAAAAGGTTAAAGCATGTGGAATAAATAAAGAAATATCTCCACATAAATTAAGACATTCCTTTGCTAGTCACTTACTTAAAAATAATGTTGACTTAAGATTGATTCAAGAGCTACTTGGTCATGAGGACATTTCAACAACAGAACGTTATGTTCATATTAAAAATGCAGATATGAATCAACAATATATAGAAATGCATCCAAGATCTAAAATAAATAGAAAGAAAAAATAATTTAAAATAATTTATATAAATTCATAAAATTTAATCAAAAAATAGCAAAAAATGTCCTTTTTTAGGCTTTTTATAGCGATTTATAGCAATTTATCTTAGGAATTACCCATTTTTTAAAAATAATCTTCTCAGAAAGGCGATATAAAAATGAATAATAATAACAAACTTAATTACAAACAATTTAAGAGAATATTTTTAATTGTTGCTGATTCATTAGGCATTGGTGGAGCAAGTGATGCTGATAAGTTTAATGATTTAGGAACTAATACATTAAAACATCTAAGCTATGCCAAAAAAGATTTTAATATTCCAACTTTATCTGTATTAGGCTATTCTAAATTATGTGATTATAACAATAATCCTAATATTAATAATATTGGATCAATTGCAAGATTAGAAGAAATATCAGTTGGAAAAGACACTTTAACTGGACATTGGGAAATTATGGGACTTAATGTAACTGAATCATTTCCATCATATGATGAACATGGATTCCCAGCTGATTTAATTAAAGCAATTGAAGATTATTCTCATCGTGAAGTTGTCGGTAATGTTTCAGCAAGTGGAACTGAAATCATCAAAGAATTAGGTGAATACCAATTAAAGACTGGCGCTTTAATTGTTTATACTTCAACTGATTCTGTATTACAAATTGCTGCTCATGAAGATATAATACCAATTGAAGAATTATATGATATTTGTGATAAATGTCGACAAATGTGTAACGAAAATCCTAATTGGAGAGTTGGTAGAATTATAGCAAGACCTTATATTGGAACTGATGCATCTAATTTTAAGAGAACTCCAAGAAGACATGATTATGCCGTTTCACCTTTTGAAAAAACTACCTTAGATTATTTAAAAGAAGCTGGATATGACTGTATCAGTGTTGGTAAAATTTATGATATCTTTAATACTCATGGTTTAACTGAACAAAATAAAATTGTATCAAATCATGATGGAATGATGAAAACAATTGAAATTGCGAAAAGAGACTTTACAGGACTTTGCTTTGTCAATTTAGTTGATTTTGATTCATTGTATGGTCATAGAAGAGATCCACTAGGTTATGCAAATTGTGTAGAAGAGTTTGACAAAGATATAGTTGGTTTGATAAAATTATTACGTGATGATGATTTATTAATGATTACAGCAGATCATGGCAATGATCCAACATACACGGGAACTAATCATACGAGGGAAAATGTTCCATTAATTATTTATAATAAGAATATTATTCCTGAAAATTATGGAAAATTAAAATCTTTTTGTTATATAGGCAATATTGTTGCTGATAATTTTAATGTGAAAAAAAGTGCTAATGCAGGTGTTTTGAATATTAAATTAAAATAATTATAAATTATCAATCACATTGGGGTATTAAAATGGAAAACAATCAAGCAAATTATGTAAAAGAATCGTTAGTATTAAAACTACAAGATGCTACATTATATGGAGATAAATACATTCCAACTAATGAAGCAAAAGGAACAATCGAGATAATCCATGGTATGGCTGAACATCGTAAAAGATATGATGCATTTGCATCCTTTTTAGCAAGCCAAGGTTTTATAACTTACATTTATGACCAAAGAGGTCATGGTGAAACTGCAGGAACACTTGAAAATGTTGGATATATGAGTGATATTGACAATTTCAAAGTGTTAGTTGATGATTCCAGAATCGTTAGTGAATACATCAAACAAGAAAATCCAAATTTACCAATCTTTGTATTTGGCCATTCAATGGGATCGTTTATCACTCAAAGATTCGCTGAATTATATGGTAAAACAGTAAATGGAGTAATACTTTGTGGAAGCAATTATACAAAGAGTGCACTATATAGCCTTGGAATATTCATTGCAAAAATAATCACAAAATCAAAAGGTCGTAATTACCGTTCTAAATTCGTTAACAATTTATCGTTCGGTTCATACAACAAACCATTCAAACCAAACAGAACAGACTTTGATTGGCTAAGTGTAAATGAAGCAAATGTAGATAAATATATAGCTGATGAATGGTGTGGAGCAATGTTCTCAGTATCATATTTCATGGACCTTTTGAGAGGATTTAAAGATATTGCATCAAATTATGAAGTTATTTCTCCTGAATTGCCAATATATTTAATTGCTGGTTCAATGGACCCGGTTGGCAATCTATCTAAAGGAGTAATCAAATTAGAAAAAGTCTTAAAAAAGAACTTCATAAAAGATGTATCAATGAAGCTTTATGAAGGCAAACGTCATGAGATATTAAACGAAGACAACAAAGAAGAAGTCTATAATGATGTATTAACTTGGCTAGAAAAACATATTTAAAATAAACATTTTATATAAAAACAATACTTTAAAAAGACTCTATTTTGAGTCTTTTTTTGTTTGAATATCTATACAAATTTATATTATTTTATAACTAATGCATCTGATACATCAAATTTCAAAAATCACACATAAGAGAAGAAGTTAAATATAATCAAAATATAACTATGAATATATTTATTTTTCTAAATCAAATAATTCTCTATAATAAATGCATTTTGCATATTAATTAAATTCGCGCTTTTTTATTCATTTTTGCTCATTTTTATACTAAAAAATATGTATTCTTTCTTCTAACATTAAAGAGTCCTCATATTCTTTTCTTTTTATAGCAATTAAATAAAAATTATTAATTCATAATTAATCATATAAATCATATTAATCTTCTTATACAAGCTGCTTATGGATGATTTTCATTGAATTCTCATCATCCTAACTTTCACAAAATCACCCTTTTCTATCCTCATCCGAACCAAGAAAACCCATTATCACAGCACCATCAACCCTAAAATTTCGGTTATAATCGATTTTATCTATTTTCGATTAATTAACTGTAAAATCAATAAAAATCGATTATAACGCAAATATCGGGTTCATTATTTATAAATAATTATTTATAAATAAATAATATTCATCTGTATGATTATTATCAATTTTATGTATTTTTTTATTTATTTTTCATAAATAGTCTATAAATCATCATATAACAGTCATATAAAAATAACTATTATTAATAATAAACAACATAAATAATAAGCTTTTCTAGGAAGATTAAATTTTATATATAGGTTATTTACTTTTACCATTTCTGTAAAGCTATTATAAATAGCAATAAATAAAATTTATTAATAAAATTATTTATCTTCATATAATTAAAACGCTTATAGAAGCCTGATATTTAATTCAGAATCAACAATATTAATGACGAACATAAATAATCATATATAAATATTCATATATATGAAGAAAGAATATTTATAAAGAATTATCCAATTATTAATTCATCAAATAAGATCAATATAAGCATTAATACAGTAATAATTAACCTTTTTATAGAGCTCTATAAAGCATGAGATTCACAAATTTATCACATAATAAAAAATAAACTTATCAGGCAAGCTGTATATAGCGGTTAAGAAAAGATTATGTATAGAATCACCAATATAAATAATAAAAGCGCCTCAGAAAGTGAATTATAAATAACTAATAATAGAATAATAGAAGGTATTATAAGATTAGTGGATGTGTGAAAAAAGAGATGTTTTACACATACATATATTTATTCACATATATTACCAAAATTACTTTATCTAGGACTTTGCCTTTGTATACGTAATTTAACATAATATATATTATCGGAAGTTATTTCAATACAGGGCTATTAATGAAAGAAGGGTAACAAATAAATTAATGTATAAATAATATTGTTTTATTACATGTTCTTTTTTGGATAATATAAACCTTATCTAATAGCTTCTTATAAATAGTCTATTGCATTTATCCATGTTTTAATAATTAATCTTCTGACAAAGGCTAATATAATCATTATAAATTATTTAATTTTACTTTTATAAATTAAGATATTGATAAATGATATACTGTAAATTATAAAAGCGATTAAATTGTTTATTATATTTGATCTTTCATATGCGATGAATTTATTTAATGTCGATTTTTTTAAAATCAATTTTTTGAAAATTAATTTATTAATAATCCTGTTCATAATTATTTTCATATACTGGTGACATGATCAAATATTATTTTAGTGAATGAAATTTTTAATAATCCAGAGAATAATATAAAAGTTCTTATCAGATAAGGTATAAGCAATATATTTGCATATTTAAGTCAATATAAACAAATATAAATATATAAAATATTCAATAACACATATTAATGAAATATGAATATTAGATGATTAAATTAATTAAGAAAATATTTACTTCTTCTATTTTATATATTATTTTTTTATGCATTATTTTATTAACTTCTTCTTAATAAAAAGGGTGAAAATATTGATTTTTTATAAAAACAAGTTTGAAATTTGCGTTATAATCGTTTTTTCTTGATTTTTCCATTAGTAAATCAAAAACTAAATAAAGAGATTTTGAAGCATTTTTCGCAGTTTTTGGGCTATTTAATTAAAAAATAGATACACCTAATACATATGAGGGGTATGTTATTTAAGGTGTACCTATCAAAAAAAGGGGGTGTGCATTCACTTGATAAATAAATGCACATTAAGAAAAGAAAATATTAGAATACCGGAGGTTAAATCTGGTAATTCTAATAAGAGATATAACTAATTATTTAGGAACGAGATTTAAGTTATATCTCTATGTAAAACAATAAATGTAAAAAATGTATATTGAATAATATATTTTCATTTATCTATATATATAACAATTTAGGGTGGCAAAATGTCACAAAAAAAATATGAATTTTTTTAAAAAATTCATATTTTTAATTTTTTTATATTATTATTGATAATTTATTATTTTAATCCTACTTTAAGCCATTTAGCGCTTCTACCTTTTCCAAGAGGTCTAATTATGTTTTCTTCATGCAATTTCTTTAAAGCTCTGTTGATTGTTGAATCGGAAACATATGGATGAGTTAATCTAATTTCTTCTTTAGTGAAGATATTAGGTAAAGACATTATTGTGTTTTCGATATTATCAGCTTTATTGACATTCACTTCTTTTATATAAGATGCAATTATATTATTACATTTATTAAATAAATTAGAAAGCATCTTAATGAAATATCTTACAAAAGGTAATACTTGATGATAGCCTTCTTCCCAATTAAAGCAGGCATTTTGTAATTCATCATCAAAATCTGCTTTGTTATAATATATATTTTCAAATAAGCTTACATATTGAACAGCTCTATAGTCAATCTTATTTAATAATAAATATAAAACAAGATATGGAACTATTTCATTATAGGCTGTAAATGGCTTTAATGATACTAGATCAACATAATAATTAATTGATAAGATTATCTTTTCTACACTGTTATTATTATAGATTGTATTAAATGTTTTGTTTATTTCATCTAATATTTCTCTTTTTGCTTTTCCACTTAACATGTAATTGTTTCTTTTATCATCTTTATATACATCAAATTTAATTCCCATTTTTGGATAAATGTAATTAACTAGATTGAATAAGGTTTGAGAATCAATTTTAACTTTATCTGGATGAAAAGCAAAATCAGTTAATAGTTCTTTAATTGTATAAAGGATTTTCTCATCATTAGTTCTAGGTGTAGAACTTTTAGTTATTATTAATCTTAATCTATTATCACTAATATCAATATTAACCAATTTTGATAAGAAAAATGTGTCTCTTTCAATAGTTTGATTAACAATTCTACTAAAATCAGGCTCTGTGAGCGATTTATAATTTTCACTTAGACCTATTGACTTATAAACTTCTGCTAGAGACGTTATAACGTCATTAGGAACGATAAATCTATTAATTCCTTGTATTGTGCTCATATCTTCATCTCCAAATTATTTAAGATCATTATCGTTTCTCATAATAATTAATTTTTGGACTTTTCCAATTTCACTAGTATTTAATTTCTTAGGAATAGATGGATTAGCACTCTTTAAATTATTATAATCTAATTGACCTAGACCTTTATCACCAATTAGGAAAGCACTTAAATCTTCATTGATGTTATCTTTATGAATTATTTCAACATCGTTAGTAAGGATAGTCATCTTAGTTGTACCAACATTAGTATAAGATTTAGCTACATTATTCTTATGACCTTTCACAATGTCATCAACCTTAAATCTCTTGATTCCACCTTTTGCAAGTAACATTAATATTAAATCTTTATTACTGCTTACATATTTAGCACCAATAATTTCATCTCCTCTATCCTTTAAATCAATTGCTTTAACACCAATTGATGCAGGAGCATAGACACTAACTTCACTAGCATCGTAACGATTGATGAAACCTTGACGAGTAACAACAATAACTTCTTTATTCTTATCACCAGTTGTAACATCAACACTCACTAATTCATCACCAGCAGCTGCATTAATCTTTGTTGCCATTAAGGCATTAGAATATCTGACAGCTTTAAATTCTTTAAGTAATGTTCTCTTAATAAATCCATTCTTAGTAGTAAATAAGACATATTTCTCTTCATCAAAATCTTCAACTGGGAATGAAAAGATAATCTTTTCACCAGTTTCAATATTAGCAAGTATTGATACATTAGTACCAACATCTCTATGCTTACAATCAGGAACTTTTGTTAAAGGGAGATATACATAGTTACCTTTATTAGTGAACAATAATAAAGTTGATGTTGTATAAGAATTGTATTCAGCAATCAAGAAATCATCATCTTTAAATTTCCGATCATCTTCAGCATTGAATGCTTTCTTAGATAATTTCTTAATATAACCTTGATAGGTAATTTGTAAGACAATTTCTTCTTTTGGAACTAAAATATTTGTTTCAACATTCAATTCATCTATTTTTTCTTGAATAACAGTAAGTCTTGGAGTAGATAATTCTTTTAATGTTTGATTTAATTCTTTCACTATAACACTTAAGAGCTTCTTCTCGTTTGCTAATATTTCTTCCAGTTCAATAATCTTATCCTTTAATTCTTCTTGTTCTTTCTTTAAAGCAAAAATATCTGTATTAGTTAATCTATATAATTGTAACATTACAATAGCTTCAGCTTGAATTTCAGTGAATCCATAATTAGACATGATATTTTCTTTAGCATTCTTTTTATTTTTAGATTCTCTAATTGTTTTAATTACAGCATCTAAAATAGAAACCATAGCAATCAAGCCATCTACAATATGAAGTCTAGTTTTAGCAGCTTTAAGTTCAAAATTACTTCTATTTGTAATAACGTCTTTTTGATGGTCAATATAGCAATCAAGTGAATCTAACAAAGGCATCAATTGAGGTCGTTTATTATTGATAGCTACCATATTAATTGAATAATTAACTTGTAAATCAGTTGATTTAAAGAAGAAATCTCTAATATATTCAATATTTGCATCTTTCTTTACATCAACAACAATTCTTAAACCTTGACGATCTGATTCATCCCGAATTTCAATAATACCATCAACATTTTTAGCAGCATAAGCATCATTCATCTTCTTTACAAGTTGACTTTTTACAACTTCATAAGGGATTTCAGTAATAACTATTTGATTGAATTTGTCACTTTGAACGATTTCAGTCTTACTTCTAATGATGATTTTACCCATTCCTGTCTCATAAGCTTCTTTTATCGCTTCAACATTTTGGATTATTCCTCCAGTTGGAAAATCAGGACCAGGGATTATTTGCATAATCTCTTTTAATTTGCATCTAGGATGGTTAATACGGTAAATCACACCTTTAATTACTTCATCAATGTTGTGAGGTGGTATTTTAGTAGCATAACCAGCACTAATACCAGTTGCACCATTGACAAGTAAAGCAGGGAATTTAGCAGGAAGTACTACAGGTTCATATTCTTCATCATCAAAATTAGGAACAAAGCCTACAGTCTTTTTATTTAAATCTTGAAGCATAAATGAAGCATATTTAGAAAGTCTTGCTTCAGTATAACGCATTGCAGCAGCACTATCACCATCAATAGAACCATTATTTCCATGAACATCAATCAATGGAAGTCTCATTGTGAATGATTGACTCATTCTGATTAAAGCATCATAAACAGATGTATCGCCATGTGGGTGATATTTACCAATTACTTCACCAACAATTCTTGCACATTTTTTATAAGATGAATTTTGGAAAATACCTAATTTGAACATTGCATAAAGAATTCTTCTTTGTACTGGCTTTAAGCCATCACGAGAATCAGGAATAGCACGATCTTGAATGATATATTTAGAATATCTAGCAAATCTTTCACTAAAGATATCTTCTAGATTCTCTTCTAGAATCGTCTCATTAGCAAATTGTTCAATTAATTCTTTCATTTGTTTCTTACTCATAATATTCACCATTTACTTCATCACTATTTTCATCTAAATCAAGTGTGAAATTATCTTCATTATCGAAGACGACATTATTTTCAATCCAATCTCTTCTACGTTCAACATCATCACTCATGATAGTTGCAACACGTTCATCAGCATCACTAAAATCTTCAATGTTAACTTTAATCAAAGTTCTAGTTTGTGGGTTCATTGTTGTGTCCCATAATTGAGTGAAATTCATTTCACCTAAACCTTTGAATCTTTGAATTGAGCAATTTTTAATTTTTCTACTCTTCTCTTCTAATTCTTCATCAGTCCAAGCATATTCAATTGTATTCTTATTGCTAATTTTATATAGTGGAGGTAAAGCAATAAATACTTTACCAGCTTCAATCAATGGTCTCATATATCTAAAGAAGAAAGTTAGCAATAAGATTTGAATATGAGCTCCATCATCATCAGCATCGGTCATGATGATGACTTTATTATAATTAGATTTATCAGGATTAAAATCTTCACCAAAACCAGCACCGATTGAATAGATAATAGACATAATTTCATCATTTTTAAGAAGTTCATCTTCTCTTGTCTTTTCACTATTTAACACTTTACCTCTTAAAGGTAAAATAGCTTGGAAAGTACGATCTCTACCTTGTTTAGCACTACCACCAGCAGAATCGCCTTCCACAATAAATAATTCATTTATACTTGAATTTTTATTTTGAGTTGGTGATAATTTACCAGCTAAATTAGTTGGTTTAGTTACTTTTTGTTTAATCATTCTTGCACTATCTCTAGCTTGTCTTGCAGCTTCACGCACCTTTGATGCTTTGATTGCATTATTAACAAGTAAAGTGGCAATTTCGCCGTTTTCAGCAAGATAGAAACCTAATTGTTCAAAAGTAATAGTTTCAACTGCAGTTTTAGCTTCAGGTGTTCCAAGCTTACCTTTTGTTTGACCTTCAAATTGTAATAATTTTTCAGGAATTCTAACAGAAACAACACTTGTTAAACCTTCTCTAATGTCAATTCCTTCTAAATTAGGATCTTTATCTTTAAGTAAACCTTTCTTTCTTGCATAATCATTAAAAGCTCTAGTCAAACCAGATCTATAACCAGCTTCATGAGTTCCACCATCAATAGTATTAACATTATTAACAAAAGAATGAAGAATTTCATTATAGCTCTTCTCACAATGCTCTAAAGCAATTTCAACTTGAATATCACTATTAGTTCCTGAAATATAAATAGGTTCAGTTGGAACTGTTGTTTTATTATGATTAATGTCTTTTACATATTGAATAATACCATTATCAAAAGCAAAAACATCACTATTATCATAACGCTCATCTCTTAATTCAATTTTTAATCCCTTGATTAAATAAGCAGCTTCTTTTAGGCGATTAGAAATTGTTTTATAATCAAAGATCGTTGAAGAGAAAATAGACGCATCAGGTTTAAATCTTACCTTAGTTCCTGTTTTCTTAGATTCACCAAGATTTTTAGGTTTATTAATCTTTCTTCCACCATTTTCAAATTTTTGATAATAAATCTTTTTATCTCTTTGAATGGTTAATTCAACCCATTCACTCAAAGCATTAACAACTGATGAACCAACACCATGTAAACCACCACTGACAGTATAGCCACCATCACCATTAAATTTACCACCAGCATTTAAATTACAATAAACAACTTCTGGAGTTGGTTTACCACTTTCATGCATTCCAATAGGAATACCACGTCCATTGTCTTCAACACATATGATATTACCTTTTTCAATAGTTACTTTGATAACATCACATGCACCAACTAAAACTTCATCGATCGCATTATCTACAATTTCCCATACTAAATGATGCAAACCACGAGAATCAGTTGAACCAATATACATACCTGGACGTTTTCTAACATGCTCTAAGCCTTGTAAAATCTTAATCTTACTCTCATCATAAACAACAGGTTTTGCCATATTTTATCTCCTTATTAATATTATTTAATTATATTCATATAAGGATTATAGCACATAATTAACTAAAAGTCAAAATAAAAATTATATTATTTATAATACTCAAATAATATATTTGAATATATTTAATTAAATATTTATATATTCAAATAAACACATAACTATTATTGAAATAATGTAAAAACTATTAAAAGCTAATTATACTTATGATTCCATTCATAAAGATATGCATCTTTCAAATTAAAAAATGTCCTAATTGGAGCAAAATGACCAATTAGGGCATTATCTTCTATAACTGGAATTCTTAACAAAACTTTTCGCACTACTTCTTGAAAGAGAATTCGTGCTCAAAAAAATAAAAAATAAATTCTAACTATCAACGAAATTCTTAATAGAACCATTATCATTTACTTGGTATAATCACTTGGGTTACAAGACTTAGTGCTAACTCTAGTATAAAAACTAAACCACTCCATAATAGTCATTGTAAACAAGTTCCTCTTAATTAGTCAATTAAGTCTTTAAGGAAAGTTATAATAAAAGTTGTAAATGTCAATTAAAATTTATTCTAACTGATATTTTTATAAGTGTTAATCATGTCTTAACATTTAAAAAAATACAACTTTTTATATTAAGGAACAATCTATATTATAAGATAAGTATTCAATTATTTCTGAGAAAAAACTTCTTCGAATTTTTTAAGGCAAAGTTCATCTAAACAATATTTACGAATTGATTGACAAAAACTTTCATTATGTTCAAATGATAATTTTGAACCATCCCTATAAGTAATCTCAATTATTCTAAAAGGTCCATACATTGATTTCATTTTCACAATGATACATACCGAAGATACTTCAGCCCAAAGATGTTGCTTCTTTCCCATCTTCGATAAACCAAAGTTTGAAAAAATAATAGGTATATTCCACCATTTAAAAAAAAGATAACAACAAGACGCAAATGTCAACCAACCACAAAACACCAAACAAAACTAAAAGAATAATTTTTAAAACGTCGTTAGCATAAAGGATTACAGGTATAATAGCAAATAATAAAAAACAAATTGTAATCATTTGAATAATTAGCACTGATGGATATGGGATGTATTTCTTCATATGTTCTACTTCCTCCAATATACATTAATAATACTATTGCTTATACCTAATAATGCATAATTATAAGATAGTATAAATTGCGCTGCTTTACTTAATTCTATGCCACTCCATGTTATAATATTTCCCAACCATGATAAGCCGGAGGTAATTCCTGCTGAAGCAATGGCTTTTCCTAAATCAATTTGTGATAAAGTATAGTTCGAATAGATTAGATCGATTAGAGCGAAACCTGCGAAAGCACAAACAGCAGAACCAAAGTATGGAATAAGTGATAAACTACCACTTAATTAACCGCCTGCCCAACCAGCATGATAGCTTCCCCCATATTTTTAATCATGTGGATTTGTACTAGAAGGGCTATATGTATATTTAATATTAAGTACACATTCTAAAAATGTATAATCACTATAATTATAGAATTCTATCTTAATTCTTCCTTCATCACTATCATTTAGATGAC
>JAFSVH010000132.1 GCA_017450215.1 Bacilli bacterium
TGTTATTACTTAAGTAACAAAATTATTTAGCATTATCAATTTAGTTTGGATTTCATCAATTGTATCATACATTAAATATAATCTTTCATTCATATCTGATATCATTTCATCTCTATGCTTAATATCTAATGGTAATGTATCAATTTCATGAACTAATCTATTTTTATTTTGTAATATTACTTTTAAGCTTGTGTCTTTTTTTTATTTTAAAACCTCTTTAATATATTATAGTATGAAAAAAGCAGACTTTTCATCTGCTTGAAAGTTTGAAAACCAGAAAGTTTCTGAGTCCTTTTTAATAATTAAAGTTTTCGCAATAGCAACCTATTGCCAAAAGTTTATTTTTCAAATTTAGCTTTAATACTTCCATTCCCTAAATCATCTAAATTATCAATATGACCTATTTTTGTATAACTATATGATGTATCGAATGATTTATAAAATATAACTAAACAATTATCTCCAAAAAGCATTACATCACCTTTTTCAATATGTTTAGCTTTATATGAATTTGTAGTCAATGAATCATTCATATTTACATATTTTTCATTACCATTTAATTCATTCATAGTAAATTCTTTTGGAAGTAAATTAATAAATTCTTCTACAGTTTTATTATTCTCTAAATTAAGTGTGTAAGTTTTATCACTAATTATTACTTTTATATTAGATACTTTTACATCGCTCTCCTTAGTTTCTATTACTTCATTAGTAAAATTATTTGCTTCATTATTATTCGTATCATCAGATTTATTTGAACAACCAGTAATTAATAATAAACTAAAAATTGTGATTAATAAGATCTTCCTCATTATTTTAAATTATCCTTTAAGAACTTTTCTATTTTATCAAATGGAATTTTCTCTTTATCATCATATAAATCGATGTGATTTGCATTTGGTATAATTACCAATTCTTTGTTATCTGCATATTGGCTGTTTTTAACCATATCGTTGTAAGCATCTTTTGACATATAGCAAGAATGAGCATTTTCTCCATGAATCATTAAAACAGCACTTCTTATTTCTTTACTATAAGTAAATAATCTTGTATTCATAAGAGAAGTATTAGATTGTATAATCCAACCACCTTTTGAATTACCACTTCTTTCGTGATATCCTCTTTTTTGTATATAATAAGCATTATAGTCTTTTAAGAATTGTGGTGCTTCATCTGGTACTGGATCAACAACTCCACCTTGTCTTGCATATTCACCTGTTCTAAAATCTTCTGTTCTTTGATTGTTTATTGCAACTCTAGCATTATATCTTGCTTCTTCATTATCTCCTTCATCAAAGTATCCATTTCCTGCAATTCTTGACATATCATACATTGTAGATGTTACTGTAGCCTTTATTCTTGTATCAATACAAGCTGTTTGAAGTGCCATTCCACCCCAACCACATATACCAATAATCGCAATTTTATCTGAATCAACATTATCTAAATTTGATAAATAATCTACTGCTGCTTGGAAATCTTCGATATTTATGTCAGGACTTTGCATATATCTTGGCTCGCCACTTGATTCTCCTGTAAATGATGGATCAAATGCTATGCTTAAAAAACCTCTTTCTGCCATTTCTTGTGCATATAGACCACTTGATTGTTCTTTTACAGCTCCAAAAGGTCCACTTATTGCAATAGCAGGAAGTTTTCCTTTATATTCTTTTGGCTCATACATATCTGCAACTAATGTAATTCCAAAATGATTTTTAAATGTTACCTTTCTATGATTTACTTTTTCACTTTTTGGGAATACTTTATCCCATTCTTGAACTAA
>JAFSVH010000016.1 GCA_017450215.1 Bacilli bacterium
AATAACAATACCAGTAGTGGGATTATTGTATCAACAGGCTTTTTGTTTGCTTCTTAGATAAAAATACAAAGATAATAAAAGGAGAAAACAAAAATGAGTGATGTAATTGTATTTAAAATTCAATGGCTTGAGGATGAACAGGCAAAAGAGGTTGAGGAAAAGATAGGTTATACTTTTAAAGATAAAAGCCTATTATCCACAGCATTTAGACGTAAGTCTTATACTGAAGAACACCCACAAGGTAATTTGATACCAAATAATGAGGTATTAGAATTCTATGGAGATTCAGTATTAAATTTAATCGTAGTTAAAGCAACAGCAAAAGATGCGATTGGTGATTTTAAGGATATGAATCCACCATCATTTAGTGAAGAAGGATTAACACATTTTGTATCTAACTATACTGATAAATCAATGTTATCAAGTATTATCGAATCAATGGATATTGCAAAGTATTTAATTACAAGTAAAGGTGATAAAGAAAAAGAAGTATGGAAATCACCTTCTGTAATGGAGGATTTATTTGAAGCTATAGTTGGTGCTATGTGGCTTGATAATGATTTGAATGTAGATGCTATATACGATAATGTATTAAAATTATTAGATTTCAAATTACGTAATCCTGAATTTTTCGATAAAAATGCCTATGTTAAATTAAAAGAATACATTGATAGACATCCAGAATTTAGAACTGAAAAAAGAGATGGAATATATTATTTATATTTGAATAATGAAATAGTAACATATTCTCCAGCTGGTGGCTTACCAGGAATGAATCGCTATGAATCAATGATATTCTTTGCAAAACAATGCATTGATATGTTAAAACAGATGAATGCATGGGATGTTCCTTATCAAGTGCCAACTGAAGGTGTAACAGTTGATAATGCTATTAACAAGCTTCAAGAATTATATCAAAAGAAAGTATTATATTTAAATCCAGTATATTCTGATGGAATATTTGATAGAGAAAAGAATTTATGGATAGTTGATGTAACATTCCCTGATAAAGATCAACCAGTTACTCATACTGGAACTGGTAAAACAAAGAATGAAGCTAAAAAGAATGCTGCATTTGAAATGTATCAAGATGTTGCTAAGCATTTAAATAAAGATTATTAATACGTTTTTAACTAGGAGGAGAGAAATCTCTTCCTAGATTAAAATAAAACAAAATATGACTACGACAAATAATATTACAAACTATAATATTATGTTTAATAATTTAATTATTCGTAATTATCTTATTGATTATAAAATTATAATTTTTAATATTTCACTTCGTAATATAAAGCTAATTAGGTTATGCTTTTTATTATGCAATGATAGGGTGTCGTAATATAATTTATGGCACCCTTTTTGTTGTAAGAAGAAAGGAAATAATAAAATAAACGATGGACAATTTAATATTTACAGAAGTTGAAATGATTGCTTATGAATCTAGAAATTATGATTTAAACGTTAAGTCATTTATTATATTAAAAGCTAAATCTAAAACAGATGATAAGATTATTGAATTAAGACTTCCAACCTATACTAAAGTTGATTATTCAGCATTTCAAGCAGTAGGATTAATGAATAATTGGATTAAAACAAAAGATAATAAACCATATATTCATTTAAAAGATGTTGAAACAAGACTTTATACTGGAAAGAATAAATTCAATAATGAATTCCATATGATTAAATGCTTCATAGATAAATTATTAGTATTAACAGCATTCTTAAATGAACATGAAGTATTAATAATGGAAGAATATATGGATTTAAGTGCTGAATTTTCAACCGAGACTAAAGGTATTCATGAGTTTAAATATAAACCCAATTTGGTATAAATCCAAAGGCAATACCTATGCTAGATTTAAAGCACGTTACAGCCAGAGTCATAGCGAAGCGTCACCTGGCGTAGTGCTTTAATAGCATTACTGCCTTGTATTATCCCGGCAATACCTAATAGCCGGGATATAACACACTTAACAATTATAATTTCATAAGGAGCATAACAATGGAGGTAAAAGAAGAAAAGGATATTGAAATTAAGCCGGACTACTTGAGAGCCAGTATTGAGCTAGAAGTAACGGACCAAGAATTTGAAGAAGAAATAGTTAATGATAAAAAAATAGAAATCGCAAATCTACTTGGTGTAAATGAAGATGAAATTGGAGAACGAGATCATCATAAAGAAAGATATAAATATATGTTTGAATTAGGTGATTCAATGGAAGTAGGAATGCTAGGACCTAAAAACGCAAGAGGTATACCTACTTGTTCAATTCATTTAAAAGGACAAGGCTGTAGAGACTATGAAACAAGAAATCCTAATAAAAACTTTATTGAATTATTAAGAGAATTAAAATATGGACAAAACGCCATATTCTCAAGAATAGATACTGCGATTGATATTTATAAAAAAGAAATATTAGATATGGAATATCTTGAATCTAAATTAAAAAAGAAACAATTTATTTCATCATTTAAAAAGAAATATTATAAGAAACATGGCTGCCCAGAAGAAGGAGAATCCATAGAAATGGGAGGTCGTGATTCACCATGTCAATTAGTCTTTTATGATAAATTGCTAGAACAAAAAGCTAAAAGGCATGATGTTGATAAAGATTATTGGCTTAGATGTGAACTTAGATTTAGACATGAAAAGGCAGACCAATTTGTAACTGAATTAATTGCTGCATATGATGGTAAATTAAAAGGTATTAATAAAATAGATATGCCAGCTGTTGAAGCTTATATCAAATCAGTCCTCTTAGGAATATTAGATATTAAAGAAGATAATAATTATGATATGGACCATCAATATTTAGTGAGTACTGATTCAAAATGGGCTAATTTTACAGGCACCCATAAATGGAATATTGATGCTACAGGTAGGAAAGAAACATCCTGGAATAAAAAGGAAGATGTAATGAGCCATTCATTACCATCATATCTACTCACAAAATATATGATTGCAGGATGCAACCCATATCAATTTACAACAGCTATGGTAGATGTTTTATATAAAGCAATTACTAAATTTGAAGAAAAGAAAAATAGAAAAGCTGTAAATATTTATTTAAGGGAAAATGGCTTGCCGCCCTTAGATGATGAAACATATTTAAAATTAAAAGAAAAAATAAAAGAAGATTATGAAGAGAGGAGATTACCATTTTAATGAATGCAGATTTATTAGTAGATATTCAAAATACAGTTGAATATAAATTTAAAAATCATATTTATCCTGAAATTACAAATATCATTAAAGATTATTTATTTGTGAATCCAGGTAAATTAGAAATTTATAGAAATACTAAAGTTACACCATATTTATTATTAAAGAATCTATCTAAAAAAGATGAATTAATAAATGGTGAAGGTAATATTACAGTTGATGTAATAGTTAAATATATTAAAGATATTATAGAGGAGGGACACATTTGTTACAGTTAACCGATGAACAATTGAAAGTAATAAATGCTTTTGATGGTAAATATGTAGTCTTAGCTGGAGCCGGTTCTGGTAAAACAAAAGTATTAGTTGAAAGAACTGCTAAATTAATATTGGAAGGTAAAGCTAAAGATGAAGAAATAATGCTTGTCACATATACCAACAAAGCTGCAGATGAAATAAGGATGCGTCTAGCCCAAAAATTAGGTAGAGACCACAAAGTGATAATTACTACATTTCATGCTTATTGCTTTAAA
>JAFSVH010000133.1 GCA_017450215.1 Bacilli bacterium
AACAATTTTATGGTTTTGATTATTAAGGAGATTTATAAATATGAATGAAATTACAATGAAAATTCGTAGCGAAATGTATGATGCCATGAAGGATGGTCGTAAGGAAGATAAGGCAGCTTTTTCATTTATCCTAGACCAAGTACAAAAGGCTGAAAAGCTTGCTATGCATGAACTCAATGAAGATGAAGTTATTACTGTGTTAATGAAGATTAAAAAGGGTAGTCAAGAATCTCTTGATTGGGCTATTAAGGCTAATCATGATGAACTTAAAAATAAGTCTGAACGTGAAATTGCTATTGTAGATAAGTTTCTACCCACAATGATGACAGCAGATGAAATTAAACTTGCTATTGTTAATTTAATCCCTGTTATTGGCAATACTGACAAAAAGAGTAAGGGTCTTTATATGAAGTCTCTATCTTCTTTAAAAGGTAAGGCAGATATGAAGATGGTTAATCAACTTGTAGACGAGGTATTAAAGTAATGAAAACAGTAGCATATTGTCTTAAAGCTAGTTATATTGATGAAAATGGGAATACAGTAATTGGTTATGTAGTTGAGCCAAATTCTCATAATTATCATCATAATTCACATGTAAAGATTATTCGAGAATTTCTACCTTATGAAATTATTTATTTTTCAGAAGAAAAATATGCTAAATATAGAGCACCAGAAATTAAAGAAACATTAAAGAAGTATTATAACATTTTCTCTATTAGTATTCATGAAATTTGTGTTAAGAATTAAATATGGATATTGGATATTATAAAGATGGTGGATATTATAAGAATATATCTTGCCCTATTTGTGATGCAAAATATGATAAAGAACATGATGAAATGATGTATGACCCTCCTATTGGAGTATGTGAACATTATTATTGTTGTTCTAATTGTGGCTATAATGAGTTTATGGCATATAGTCCCACTTATTACAGTTTTGATAAACTTACTTTACATTCCGCTTTTGTAAGATTAAAAAATATTAAAAAAGTAATAGGTGTTATAAAGCAAAAGAATTATATCCCTTCTAAGATATTTGTGGAACATGGTGTGTTTTAATAAAGAACTACGACCCCTATTAAGAGGTCGTAGTATCTACTATTTATTAACCACTACAGATGCCGCACATCTGGCAAAGAAGCTGAAATAGTACAGCTAGATTAAAACCACACATTAAGGTATACCTCCTTTAATAATATAAACAGCTTTCGCTGATGATATTAATATAATACAAAAAATAAGAATAATCAAACTATAAAATATGGAAAAGGAGATTTATTATGGAAGATATTACTTATAAATGGATTGTTAAGTTAATGATTTATGCTATTGTGCCTCTACTTATTATTGTTACTATTTTTGCTAGTATTTTATGTTTCTTTACTCAGAACATATTTATTCAATTAATTTTTATACTTTTATTTGTTACTATTATTATCAAGCCTTTTCTTAAATATCTTAATTGGTTAATGGATAATAATTATTTGAAGTAATTTTAAAAATTACTTGACAAACATTCCCAAAGCATGATATACTACTAGCACAAACATAAAGGAGATATTATTATGGTTACTTTTCATTGTCAACGAATTGGTTGTCGTTATTGTGATGATAGTGATAATTGTAATTGTCCTGATAATGAAATCACAATTAATATCAATAAAGAATGTTCTGGATATAAAAAGGGTGTTTGGCATTATATTTGTGCTGTTAAAATGGCAATGGGTAATAACAATACAATGTTGCCAGCTTTTGATTTAAATACGGAAATTAAAATCGGTGTATATTTTATTGTTATGCTTTATAATATTACTTATGCTTATACTGAGTATGGTAATTGGGGTTGGATTTCTTTCTATGACAAAGATGAAAAAGAATCTAAGGCTTTATCTATTGAGAATATTTTTAAAAATTATAAATTAAATATTGACCAATTTAATTTATTTACTCATTATCTTGAAAATAGCAATAATGATAACGAAGTCATTGAAAAAATTACTGGTAAAGTACAGCCAGAAGAAGTAAATGATGATTATATTTTTGATTATGGTTTTATCAATCCTATGGGAGATTTTTCTCAAGAGGATTGGGGAGAGCATGAAAATTTAGCTTATCGTATCATTCAAGAAAAGAATTGGGAGGACGAATGGGTTAAAGAAGGTGGGACATGTGTAGATTTCTTGGTGTTTAATAAACATTATGTCCTTATTCATGCTCCTAATATCGTAGATATTAATGTTACTTATAATGGTAAAATGACAAAAAAACAAAGAGAATTTTTATATGATTATTTTATGAACCGTAATATGCCATTACGAGCTAATTTATATTATAATGAGGATTATTAATTATGCCTAAAAATATGATTTTATGCCCCAATTGCAAAAATGTTGCTTATTGGAATAGTTATTTTCAACGTTATCTCTGTTCACATTGTAATTGGGAAGGGGAATATCAAATTCACGACAAATGCGATATTGAAATGGAACGAGAAGTAAATGAAACACTTTGGTATTCCATTATGAAGTATAAAGATTGTGTATTTGGCACAAATCCTGATTATACTTATCAAAATGATACCTTTATGTGTCGTTCCTATAATTGGAATGCGGAATTTGAAGATGAAGTAAATCAAGAAGAATTAGAAAAATCAAATGGTCTATTTGGACACCATAATGATTTCCATTTTTGGCATAAGCCTAGTGGACTTAAGATTTATTTTTATAAATATCCTCTAAGAAGTGCAGAAGCTAATATGGAAATTACCCACGAGCAATTTTATGCTGTTCTTCATGATTGC
>JAFSVH010000134.1 GCA_017450215.1 Bacilli bacterium
GAAGTTATAACATATCGTCCTGCAGATAAGATTGAACCTCAATTTGAGATGTATAAAGAAAAATATAAAGATTTAATCAAGAGTGATGAAGATGTATTAACATGCGCTTTATTTGAAGCTAAAGCAGTTAAATTCTTAACACAAAGAAATAATCCAGATGAGATTATTGAAGTAAATCTATATATAGGCTAAGGAGAATAATATGTTTTTACTTAAAAATATTGAAATTGGTTTTGTTGATGGTTTGCTGTTTTCGCTTGTAGCAATATTAATAGTATTTGTAGTTTTGTTAATAATTATTTTGTGTGTTTATTTGATGTCTAAATTTAAATTTAATAACAAAAAGAAACAAGAAATTGCTAATAAAACAACTAGTACACAAACTAAGAAATTAACAATTGAAGACATAGAAGATGAAGACATGATGGTTGCCGCTTTAATAGCAACAGCTGAATTCGTTGAAGAAACAAAAGAAAAAGATGCACGATTAGTAAATATTAAGAGAATCGCATAGAGATGGATGGGAGAAAAAATATGAAAATCTATAAAGTAAAAGTTAATGATAAAGTTTATGAAGTTCAAATTGAAAGTGTTACTGAATCAAGTGGCCAAATTGAAGTAAAAAATCAAACAGTAGCTGCTCAACCAAGTGGAAAAGAAGAAACAATTGTTTCGCCTATGGCTGGAACTATTCTTGATATTAAAGTTAATGTTGGTGATCAAGTTAAAGAAGGCCAAGTTGTTGCTATTTTAGAAGCAATGAAACTTGAAAATGAAGTTGTTGCAACTGCATCAGGTGTTGTTAAGCAAGTATTAGTAAATAAAGGTAAAGCTGTTCAATCTCAAGAAGGCTTAATTATAGTTGGATAATTAGCGAAGGTATTCATTATGCAATTTATTGAAATCATAAGAGACTTTTGTCTGAATACTGGTATTGCTGGGTTCTTTGCTGGTAGCTGGAAAGAAATAATTATGATTTGCGTGGCTGTCTTTTTATTGTATTTAGCAATCTTTAAAGAAGCTGAACCATATTTATTAATTCCAATTGGATTTGGAATGTTATTAGTGAATTTACCAGGAAGTGATGTATATTTCAAAACTGTAGCTGAAGGTAGATATACAGTTGATATGTTTGCACAATATGCATCAATTACTAAAGAACAAGCACAAAGTTTATTTAATCTATTACCAGAACAAATTAAATTTAATAATGGTGGAGAAATATACGTTGAGTTACAAGATATTTATGAATTTATGGTTACCCGTTCTTTCAACAAATATGCTTGGACTGATGCTGCAAAGGGTTGGTTTGCTACAAATAATTTAGAATTAATCGCAGTAGATAAATTCTTTGATTTGAATGAACTTGAAGGATTACTTGGTGTTATTTATATTGGTGTTAAAAAAGAGATTTATCCATGTTTAATTTTCTTAGGCATTGGAGCAACAACTGACTTTGGTCCATTAATTGCTAATCCTAAGAGTATGATTTTAGGTGCTGCTGCTCAAATCGGTATTTTCATTACTTTCTTGGGTGCGCTTATTCTTGGATTTAATGGTCCAGAAGCTGCATCTATCGGTATCATTGGTGGTGCTGATGGTCCTACTGCCATTTTAACAACATCAAAACTTGCACCACATTTATTATCTGGTATTTCTGTTGCTGCATATTCATATATGGCACTTGTACCATTTATTCAACCTCCAATTATTAGAGCATTAACTACTAAAAAAGAGCGTAGAATTAAGATGAGTCAATTGAGAGAAGTATCTCAAACTGAAAAGATTATCTTCCCTATTGTTGTTACATTAGTTGTTACATTGATTATCCCTTCATGTGCACCACTTGTTGGTATGTTAATGTTAGGTAATTTAATTAGAGAATCTCATGTTGTACCAAAATTAACAGAGACTGCAAGTAATGCATTATTATACATTGTTACAATATTATTGGGTGTTTGTGTTGGTGCTACTGCTTCTGCAGAAAGCTTCTTAACTGTTCAAACATTAATGATTTTTGGTCTTGGAATTATTGCGTTCTCATTTGCAACTGCTGCAGGTGTTATCTTTGGAAAGATTATGTGCAAATTAACAAAAGGCAAGATCAATCCAATGATTGGTGCTGCTGGAGTTTCTGCTGTTCCTATGGCTGCACGTGTTGTTCATAAAGAAGGTGTTAGAGAAGACCCTACTAACTTCTTATTGATGCATGCAATGGGACCAAATGTAGCTGGTGTTATTGGATCAGCTATAGCTGCTGGAATTTTAATTAATTTCTTTGGTTAATAATATTAATCAATTTATAAATACAATAAGGGCTTTTTATAAAAGCCCTTATTTTAGAGAGGTAGCAAATGAAAATAATAACTTTTGATTCACTTCCATCAACATCAACCTACATAAGACAAAATATTAATACAATTGAAGATGGATGTTATATTGTAGCGAAAACGCAAAGCTGTGGAAGAGGAAGAAGTGGAAATAGTTGGCTTTCTTCTAAAGATAACTTAATGTTCTCATTTAAAATAAAACTTGATAATAATCAATCGTTAATAACATTATTGGTTGGTGTTTGTGTAAAAAACACATTAAACAAAATTACTAAAAGTAATAATTTTTTAATTAAGTGGCCAAATGACATTATTCTAAATAATAAAAAAGTATGTGGAATTTTATGTGAGTATGTAAAAAAGGCATCACAAAGCAATATAATTATTGGTATAGGTATCAATGTTAATCAAATGGATTTTGATGAAACAATAGAAAGCAAAGCAACATCATTGAAGAAAGCTTATAATCAAGACTTCGATAACAACAAAATATTAGAATGTTTTGATAAGTGCTTTAATGAAGAATTTGATAAGTTAAAAAATAATAATGAGCTTGCTATTCAAAATATAATAAATGAAGTTCGAGCTAATAATTATTTATTAAATAAAACTTTTGTTATATCAAATGACATTAATAATAAATATAAATGCATTGGAATTACTGATGAAGGTTTATTAGAATGCATTGATGAAAATGGACAAATAAAAACATTTAATTCGGGAGAGATATCACTTTCTTCAATATATTGATTAATTGCAAAATAAGCATTACGATAGTATAATGATTTATAATAATTGAGGTATTAATATGAAGAAACTAGATATTATATTTATTTCTATTATATCAATTATCGTTATATCATTATTATTTATATTTGCGCCTAAAGTGAAAGTAAATGATGATGTGTTTTATATTGATATCAAATATGAAAATACACTTTTAAAAGAGATAAGTATAACTGATGAAGGAATATATAAAATTGAATCAATAAATGGGAAACTAAATTTATACAAGAATGATGATGTTTTATTATTTATTGAAATTGGAAATGAAATAAACTTTCATAATATAATTAAAATAGAAAATGGAAAAGTTTTGATGATTGATGCTAGTTGCAGTGGTAAAGATTGCATGAATATGTATATTACTAAATCACATTTACTACCAATCATTTGCACTAATGGGGTTATTGTTATACCAAAAGAAAAATCTAATATAGATATTGTTGTTTAATAATTAATATCTTATATTTTTTATTGCTTAATAAACATTATTAAAATATGAAGAAAGGAGGAAACAAATGAGCTTTATATCTATTAACAATTTAACATTTAAGTATAATAGAAAAGGATATGTAATTGATGATTTGTCTTTAGATATTGAAAAAGGTGAATTTGTTTGTATCCTTGGTCATAATGGAAGTGGTAAAAGCACGTTAGCTAAATTAATTGTTGGATTATTAGAACCTAGAAAAGGTCATATCTATGTTAATGGTCTAGACATTAATGAAGAAAAAGATGGAGTAATGAATATAGATCTTGTTAGAAAAGATATGGGAATTGTATTTCAAAATCCAGACAGTCAATTTGTAGGAATTACGGTTAAAGATGATATTGCTTTTGGACTTGAAAATAGAAGAGTATCTACCGAAGAGATGATTGATGCAGTTAATAAATATTCAGAAAAGGTTGGGATGAAAGACTTTTTAGATAGAAATCCAGAGGAATTATCAGGTGGAGAAAAGCAAAGAGTCGCTATTGCAGGTATTCTTGCAATGAATACTGAATTAATTATTTTTGATGAAGCTACATCAATGTTAGATCCTAAAGGAGTTAGAGAAATAATTGCTTTAATTAAAAAATTAAAAGGACAAAAAACAATTATTTCAATTACACATAATCTTGATGAAGCAAACTTTGCTGATAGGGTGATTGTTTTAAATAAAGGGAAAATAACTCTTGATGGCAAGCCAGAAGATGTATTTAAACAATTCGATAAATTAAAAGAGGCAGGTTTAGATATTCTAAACAATATGAAATTAATCGATAAGATTAATAATTCGAATATCGATGAATGTAATAAAAAAGTAATAGAGGATGCATTATGGGAATTAAGTTTTCCGAAGTAAAGTATTCTTATACTTATTCAAAAAAGAAAAAGGACAATTGTTATAATTTAGAAGATGCCTCACTTCAAATTGATAATAACGATGAATTTATTTGCGTGGTTGGCCATACAGGTAGTGGCAAAAGCACTTTGATTCAACATTTAAATCTTTTGTTAAAACCAACATTTGGAAGTATTGAAATTAAAGATGATGATTTCGAATATAGAATTAATGGTAAAGGAAAGAAAAACAATACTACGTTAATGTTAAAGGGTAAAAAGCAAAAGCTACCAATTCTAAAACCTTTAAGAAGTAAAATTGGATTAGTATTTCAATTCCCTGAATATCAATTGTTTGAAGAAACAGTATTAAAGGATATAATGTTTGGACCTAAAAATTTTTCTTCACAGAAAAAGAAAGAAAAAAGAGAAGAAGAAGCAAAAGAAAAAGCAATTAATATTGCTAATAAAATGCAAATTAAAGATTTATTGGATTTGAGTCCATTTGAATTGTCTGGTGGACAAATGAGAAGAGTTGCTATTGCTGGAATATTAGCATCAAATCCAGATGTGTTAGTATTAGATGAGCCAACTGTAGGGCTTGATCCTATTGGAAAAAAAGAATTGTTGAACTTCTTAAAAGACTTAAATGAGAAAGACCATAAAACAATAATCTTAGTTACTCACGATATGGATGTTGTAGCAGAATATGCGAAAAGAGTAATAGTATTAAATAAAGGAAAGATAACTTATGATGGAAGTAAAGATGAATTATTTAAAAACAATGATTTATTATTAAACAATAATCTAGATTATCCATCAATAGTATTACTGCTTAAAAAATTAAAAGAAAAATTAAATATTAAAGAATTAGATGAATATCAATATAATATTGATGATGCTTTTAATGAAATTAAGAGGTGGTCAAAATGAATAATAAAATAGTTTTTGGCCAATATATCAATACTAATTCTTGGATTCATAGACTTGACCCAAGAACAAAATTGGTAACATTATTCTTAATGATGATTGGAGTATTTTTAATATCTAATTTATATGTATTACTTGGTTGTCTTGTGTTTTTCTTTGTTGTTGTTTTAACATCTAAGATTCCACTTATTAAGTTTTTACAAAGTTTTAAAACAATTGTAATGTTAATTGTTTTTACAACTTTATTCCAAATAATATTTAATAGAAATGGAAATATAATTGAAGTCAAAGGATATTTACTTTCTTTTGATTTCACATTGACCTGGATTAATCTAGCAATTTCAATTGTAATATTGTTAATATACTTTCTTTTAATGAGATATATTAAAAAAGGTAAGGGAATAATCTTTTTAATTGTATTTTTTGTAATTATGTTTTTACAATACAAATTAACATTTGGACCTGTTATTGTTTCTAGTTATAATATTGCTGTATTTGATGTAGGATTAAAGACTTCGCTTTTAGTTTTACTTCGTATTGTCAATTTACTAACCTTATCGGGCTTATTGACATTTACAACTAAATCAACGGATTTGAATAATGGGATTGAAGGAATCTTTGCACCTTTTAAGTTTATGAGAAAAGGTATTAGTATATTAGCTATGATGATATCAATTGCCTTAAGATTTATTCCAACTTTGATAAACGAATCAACAAAGATATTACGTGCTCAAGCATCAAGAGGTGTTGATTTTGAAGATGGAAGATTAAAAGACAAAATATTTCAAATTGTTTCTCTTCTAGTTCCAATGTTTGTAATATCATATAAAAAAGCAGAAGATTTAGCTAATGCTATGGAAGCAAGAGGATATATACCTGGTGAAGAAAGATCAAGAATTAATGTGCTAAAATATAAGCTTGGGGATTTATTCACTTATGTTTTCTTAATTATCTTTCTTACTGTAATTATATTTTTCAAAATTAAAGGTGTTATATGATAAGATATAAATGTGTTGTAATGTATGATGGTACAAATTTTCATGGTTTTCAAGTTCAACCAGAATTAAGAACTATTCAAGAAGAGATTGAAAGTGTCTTGAGAATTATTTGTAAATGTGAAACTAAGATTTATGGTGCAGGAAGGACCGATACAGGAGTACACGCTTTAGGTCAAGTTTTTCATTTTGATAGTGAAGTTGATATGCCTAATTGGAATATGAAGAATGCTATTAATAGTAGACTTCCAAGAGATATTCACATTTTAACTGTAGAGCACGTTGATATGAATTTCCATGCTAGATTTTCAAGTCATTCTAAAGAATATAAATATTTAATAGACAATGGTGAATTTAATCCTTTACTTGCTAATTATAGATATTTTTATAGGCATAAACTAGATATTAATAAGATGATTGAAGCAAGTAAAATATTTATCGGTGAACATGATTTTAAATCATTTACAAAGAATCATGAAATTGAAAACACAGTAAGAGAAATTTATTCTATTGATTTTAAAGTTGATGGTAGTCTTATTGAAATAGTATTTAAGGGAAATGGCTTCTTACATAATATGGTAAGGATAATTGTAGCTATGTTGATTGAAGTTGCTAACAATCGTTTATCAATAGAAAAATTAATAACAATTATGAATAGTAAGAATAGATTGCTTGCTCCAAAGATTGCTCCAGCAAATGGATTATATTTGGTGAGTGTTAATTACTAATAAAATTTATAAAAAGCGATTATAAGTTAAATTTCAATGCATATTTTTAAAAATTTTAATCTAAAGATGTAAAAAATAATCAAAAATGTGAAAAAAAATAATCCACCCATAAAAAGGGTGGATTTTTTATTCATTATTAATATCTTCTGGTTTTCTCTTCTTTCCTCTTACAATGTACCTAATTATCATTATTACAATCATAAATGCGATACTTAGTAATACAATAAGAGATCCTGTTGGAAGACTAAAAGTATAACTTAAATAAATACCAAGTAATATTGCAAGTTCAGAAATGATAATTGATATTATACATGTTTGTTTATATGATCTACCTATTAGCATTGATGCTGACACAGGAATTATCATTAATGATGATATTAATAATACACCGACAATTTTAATAAATAATGAAATAAAGATTGCAAGTACTATTGTAATAAAGTATTGAAGTACTTTTGTTTTTATTCCAGATATCTTTGCTTGAGTTTCATCAAAGCAAAGTGTAATAATTTTGCGATAGAATATGGCAATAAAAATAAATATTAGTGCTGTTAAGGAAAGAATAATCATTAGGTCTGTTGTTGAAACAGTGAAAATAGAACCGAATAAGTAACCATTTAAAGCTGTTGATGATTTTGATAAAGCAATAAATATACCAGATAAAGCTGTACCAAAGCTCATTACAATAGGCATTGATAATTCTTTGTAATTTTTAAAGAAGCCACTTAAAAATTCCATTATTATTGTACATAATATACTAAATACTACAGCCATGAATATAGGTGAAATTTTAAAATCAAACATATTTGAAAGTAAAACACCAAAATAAACACCAGCAAGGGAGAAGTGAGACAAGGTATCTGCAATTAGAGATAGACGTCTAACTATAATAATTGAACCAATTAATGGTGCGACTATTCCTATAATAATTCCTGCAATTAAAGCGTTTAAGAATAATTCAGGATATTTTGTTAATGCTTCAAAAAATGAAATATCTAGAAATGAAGAAATGAAAGCAATCATTGCTTATCCTCCTTTATTTCAAGTATATTGTTTGGAGTATTAGTTTCTAATGTATATGTAAAGTTATCATCTAGTTTTAGGATATAATCAGCATAACGTAATCCAAAATTATGATCATGGGTTACAATAATCATTGTTATGTTTTGGCTTTTTAATTTATTTAAAATTAAATTTAATTCATTCATGCTTTCAACATCCATACCAACAGTAGGTTCATCGAAGATGATTAACTTTGGTTTTGCAAGAAGTGCTCTTGTAATAAAAACCCGTTGAAGTTGTCCACCACTAAGGTTGTTAATATTCTCATTATAAAATTTATTAATTTGTAAAGAGTTAATTGTGCTTTTATAATAAAAATCATGCTTTCTTGATGGATATGATGCAGATAGAATCTCTTTTACTGTTATTGGAAATTCGTAATTAAATTCAGGTCTTTGAGGTACATACGCGATATTGTGAAACTTACGAATTTCGTTTATATCAATGTCATCTAGAAAGATAGTTTTTGGTGGAACTTTTAAAAGTTTTAATATACATTTTACTAGTGTAGTCTTACCTGTACCGTTTCTTCCGACTATTGCAAGTGTTTCGCCAGAATTGAGTGAAAAATTAATATCTGACAAGACTACTTTTTGTCCATATGCAAAACTTAAGTTATTGATTCTAACGCGCATAATCTTTTACCTCTTTAAAACATTTTAACATATTCACCAAATTTTCACAAGGTTAAATGTTTATTTTTAAGGAAAATTATGTTATACTGATTACAACTTAAGGTATGTTTAAAGAATGGTGATATTATGAGTGGATTATTTATAACTTTTGAAGGAACAGAAGGTAGTGGAAAGACTACATTAATAAATAAAGTAGTAGATTATTTAAATTCAAAAAATATAAAAAATATAAAGACAAGAGAACCTGGTGGAATAAAAATTGCAGAGGAGATTCGTAATGTTATTTTAAATGTTGATAACACTCAAATGGATAAAATTACTGAGGCACTTTTATATGCAGCTAGTAGGCGTCAACATTTAGTGGAAAAAGTAACTCCGTATTTAGAAGAAGGTTATGTGGTAATTTGTGATCGCTTCATTGATTCTTCACTAGCATATCAAGGTTATGCTAGAGGAATAGGAATTGATAAAGTATATGGAATTAATTTGTATGCTACTGATGGAATGTTACCTGATTATACATTTTATATTGATGTAAGACCAGAAATAGGATTACAAAGAATTCAATCAAATAATCGTGAAAAGAATCGACTTGATTTAGAAAGCATTTCATTTCATCAAAAAGTATATCAAGGATATAAAGAAGTTGAAAAGAAATTCCCAGAACGTTTTATCAACATTAATGGTGAACGAGATATAGATGAAGTATTTCTTGATATAAAGAATAAGATTGATGAAATAATTAGATAAAAGGATGAATTATGAATTTTGATAATTTGAAAAAGAATCAAAAATATGTTGTACAGCTTCTTGAGAATAGCTTTAAAGAAAAAAGACTTGTACACTTATATTTATTTAGTGGAGTTAAAGAAGCATTAAAATTAGATGCAGCATTTTATCTTGCAAGTTTAATACTTTGTGAGAATGGTGGAGCATGCGGAAAATGTGATGAATGCAAGAAAATAATGCAGTTTTCCAATCCTAATTTATATTTAGTTTCACCAAGTGGTGATACTATTAAAAAAGAGCAAATTGAAGCATTAGAGCATGAATTTGGATTTGCTATTGATAAACCACATGTTTTTATTATTCAAAATATTGAAAAAGCAACTCCAACCGCTGCAAACACACTACTTAAATTTTTAGAAGAGTTACATCAAGATTGTTATGGAATTTTGTTAACAGATAATTTAAGTGCCGTTATTCCAACAATTGTATCTAGAAGTCAAGTAGTGAGATTTTTACCAGTTCAAGCAGCATCTATTCGAGACGAACTGACAAAGCGTGGAATTGGAAAAGAAAAAGCTAGTGTGATTGCCAATTTAACAGCTGATATTAATAAAGCATTTGAGCTTGCAAAGGATAAGAAAATAGATTATTTAATTAATCTTGCAATTTCAGTTTCCTTTGAATTTGAAAATAGTAATGGTTATTTAAGTTTTATTAATAATAAAAAAGAATTTGAAAAACTAGATAAACAATATTTGATATATTTTGTTGAGATATTAATGATGCTTCAAAAAGATAAAATTGATTGTTTGCTATATAGAAATGATGATTTAATTTTTGAAGAAACAATTGAATCATGTAATCTTTTGAGATCAAAAGATGAAGAAGTTGAAATATTAGAAATATTGTTAAAGTATCGGGATAGATTAGAATCTAATGCTAATTCTGATATGGTGTTTACTGGTATGTTTATTAGTTTGAATTTGTAAATAAGGAGAAATAATGAAAAAAGTAGTTGGAATCGGCTTTAAGGAAGTTGGAAAAATATATTTGTTTGAAACTAAAATTACAACTTTAAAGGTTGATGATTTAGTTGTTGTTGAAACGGTGAGAGGACTTGAAATTGGTAAAGTCATTAAACCGATTGAAGAAATGGATGAAACTAAGATTGGACACGAATTAAAAGAAATAATACGTCTTGCTACAAAAAGAGATTTATTAAATTATGAAGAAAACGAAGATAGAGCAAGAAGTTCTATTGATAGAATTAAAGAAATCGTTGAAGAACACCATTTAGTGATGAAATTAGTAGGATGTGAATATACATTAGATGGAACTAAATTATTAATTTATTATACAGCAGATGGTAGAGTAGATTTTAGAGAGCTTGTTAAAGATTTAGCAAGTGAATTCCATGTTCGTATTGAATTAAGACAAATTGGTCCAAGAGAAGGTGCTAAAGCTATTGGTGGATTAGGTTTATGTGGTAGAACAATATGTTGTAAGAATCATTTGAGAGAATTTGATTTCGTTACAATGAAGATGGCAAAAGATCAAGGAATGAGTTTGTCTTCATCTAAGATTACTGGTTTATGTGGAAAATTGATGTGCTGTATTGAATATGAAGAGTGTGTTTATTCTGAAAAAAAAGAAAGAGTTCCTGGCGTAGGTGATATAGTAAAAACACCAACATGTGCTTCATGTAAGGTTACTGCAGTTAATTATCTAACAGAACGTGTTACTACTACAACTTCTGATGATGTTATTGAAGTATGGGATGCTGCTGTTTTAGAGTGCTTAAAGAAAGCAAAACAAAAACACGATGAAAATGATAATAGTGATGAAGTAAATGAAAACGATAATTAATGAAAATGAGATGGTTCATGAATTATTAGGATATGAAAATATCAAAATAATTCAAAACGATGAGATGTTTCGTTTCTCAATTGATTCTATGCTTTTAGCAGGGTTTGTTGAAGTAAAGGATAGATTTAAGGAAATAATCGACTTATGCTGTGGTAATGCACCAATCCCTTTATATTTAACGCTTAAAACAAAAGCTCACATAATTGGAATTGAAATTCAAGATGAAGTATGTGATATGGCAAAAAGAAGTGTTGAATTAAATGGCTTAAATAATCAAATTGAAATTATTAATGATAATTTAATTGATATTCATAATAAAGTAGGTGCAAATAAGTTTGATTGTGTTACAGTTAATCCTCCATATTTTAAATATATAGAAAGTTCAAATATAAATAAAAATGATTATCTTACTATTGCAAGACATGAAGTTAAATGTACTTTAGAAGATATAGTAAATGAATCAAAAAAATTATTAATTGATGGCGGGTTTCTATATTTAGTTCATAGAGCAGAAAGACTTAGCGAAATTGTTAATGTTATTGAAAATAATTGTTTTAACATCAAACGCATGAGACTTGTATATCCAAAAATTGATAGTGATGAAGCATTACTTGTTTTGATTGAAGCAAGAAAAAATAGTAATTCAGGGCTTAAAATACTTAAACCATTATACATTTATGATAGTAATGGAGAATATTCAAGTGAAGTTAAAGAATGCTTTAACTTAAAGAAAACTAAAAAATAAAGTATTTTTAATTAAGTTTCTTTCTTTTTGATTTGATAATTAAATATAAGATGTTATAATTGAATTGTAATTTAAAGAGGTGGTTATTATGTTATTAAGTTTATTAACAAAAGAAGAAAAGATTTATTTCATTGAACTAGTTAGAAAGTTTATTTCTATTGATGGCGAGGTTACAGATGTTGAAAAAGCTATAGTAACAAAACTACGTCTTGAAATGGGAGAAGATTTAGAAAAAGCAAAATCTTTGAAATTAGATAAGGATAAATTAATTGAATTCTATATTGATAAGACTCCAACAGTTAAGAGAATAGTATTCATGAACTTATTATCTGCATCTTTACAAGATGAATGGTATAACGTAGAACAACATTTGTTCTTATCAGAGGTCCAAGAAAAATTTGAAATCACTGATAAGAAAAAAAGAGAATTAATGAAAGTTGTTTATTCAGAAAGAGACCTAAGAGAAAAAGCAAAGAGAGTTGTTCAAGAATAATTTATTTAGAAGAAATATAATGACATCTAATACTTAGATGTCATTTTCTATTGAAAACGTTGTCTTTACAGCAAAAACACTTGTATTTATATTAAAGACAGTTTATAATGTAATAATATGAGGTGGATAATATGTTACATTCAACAAGGTCACTAAATGAAGTAAGTGTTTCAAAAGCAATATTAAAAGGACTTGCAAGCGATGGAGGCTTGTTTATTTTTGATGATATCAAAAAAATAGATATTAATGATTTTTATAATCTTGAATATAAAGAAATAGCTTTTAAAATATTTAAATTATATTTAGATGAATTTAGTGAAGAAGAAATCAAATGGGCAATTGATGATGCATATTCTACTAAAAAGTTTGGTGAAGAAATAGTTAGTGTTAAAGATTTTAAAGACTATGCTTTTCTAGAATTATTTAATGGTCCTACTTCTTCATTTAAAGATATGGCATTAACAATTTTACCTAAATTTATGTATCTTTCTAAAAAGAAAAACAACATTAATGAATTAACACATATTTATGTTGCAACGAGTGGAGATACCGGAAGTGCTACTTTATCAGGTTTTAACAACATAGATGGAATAGATGTTACGGTATTATATCCAGATAATTTAGTTTCAAAATTACAAGAAAAGCAAATGTTATATTTTAGTAATGAAAAATCTCGTGCTTATGCAGTAAATGGAAATTTTGATGATTGCCAAAGAATTGTGAAAGAAATTGCAATGAAAAATAAAAAGATATCATCTGCAAATTCTATTAACATAGGTAGATTAATTCCTCAGATTGTTTATTATTTCTATGGTTATGTGAAACTTGTAAAACTAGGGAAAATCAAAAAGGGTGAAGAAATTGATGTTTGCGTACCAACAGGAAACTTTGGTAATATCTTAGCTGGGTATATTGCTAAACAAATGGGAGTTCCAATTAATAAACTTATATGTGCATCAAATGAAAATAATGTATTATATGATTTTATTAATACTGGAGTTTATGATAGAAATCGTAAATTTATTAAGACTTATGCACCATCAATGGATATTTTAGTTTCTTCAAATATGGAGAGATTAATTTATTATGCACTAAAAGATTGTGATAAAGTTAGGGAATTATTTGATGAATTTAAAAAGAATGGAATTATTAAATTAGATAAAGAAATATTTAAAGATTTCATTTCTTTCTTCGCAACAAACGATGAAATCTTAAAAGAAATAGAAAATGAATATAAAGATCATGATTATTTAATTGATCCACATACTGCAGTTGCTTTAAATGTATATAAAAAAGCAAAAGTAGATAAATATGCTTTAATTGTTTCAACAGCTTCATGCTATAAATTTGAAGATGCAATGAATAAATGTAATGTGAAATTTGATATGAAAAACGCAATTAATAGTATAAGCAAAATAATGAATGCTGAAATAAGTGAAGAGATTAAGAATAATAAAAAGAATGAAGAAGAAATTATGGAGATGGTAAGATGTCTAAAATAATTATAAAGACACCAGCAACTAGTGCGAATCTAGGAACAGGATTTGATTTTGTTGGATTAGCATTAAATAGATATAATGAAATTCAAATTGAAGCGCTTAATGATGGAAAAGCATTAATTGAAGAATTTGGATTTGATAATGTTGGTGATAATTTAGTAAGAAAGTGTTTTGAAGATACTATAAAAAAATATAGTATATTAAATAAACATTATATTATAACTTTATTAAAAAATGATATTCCAGTAGCAAGAGGCTTAGGTAGTAGTGCAAGTGCTATTGTAAGTGGTGTTTGTGGTGCTAATTATTTTTTAGATAAAAAAATAAACGAAGAAGAACTAATAGACATTATGGTATCATATGAAGGACATCCTGATAACATCTTACCTTGTTATTTTGGTGGTCTAGTTTCTTCAATTAAAGATGAAAAATTATATTATTTCAAACATGAAGTGAATGATGAATTAAGATTTTTCGTATTGATACCAAAATATAAAGTAAGAACTGAAGAAGCAAGGAAGATACTTCCCAAAAGTTATAGTTTAGAAGATGTTGTGTTTAATTCAAGTAGAGTAATGCTTATGTCTAAAGCATTTAAAGATGCAGATATTGAATTAATTAAAAAAGTAACTGACGATAGAGTTCACGAACCATATCGTAAAACATTAATTAAAGAATTTGATATTATTGAAAAAGCAATAAAAGGAACAAATGCAAAATTAAATATAAGTGGTTCTGGCCCTACAATGTTATTGATATCAAAAGATGATATAGCAATTAATCTAATAAAGGAATTAAACCTTGACTTAGACATTTATAATCTAAAAGTATCAAATGGTTGTATCATTAAGGAGTAATTATGGATAATCAATTTTATTTAGTACATAAAAAGATATTGCCTGATTTTATTGATGATATCATTAAAATCAAAGATGAGATTGAGGAAGATGGATTAAGTGTTTCTAATGCATGTGAAAA
>JAFSVH010000135.1 GCA_017450215.1 Bacilli bacterium
AAATATATATATATATTTATTTATTATTAGATAAACATTTTACTCCAAAAAGGTCATTAATTCAAGAATTATTATCCATATACAAATGAAAACGTTATATTGAGATAAAATATAATTAAGATAATTTTAAGATACAATAAACAATAAAAAGAGGGAATAATGAGCATTAAATATTCAATAAATTTCTGTTAATAAAATTTCACAAAAACTACTGATAAATCATTTATATGTAGCTTGCTCTAAATCCCTAATTTTTATCTTAATAATTGACTGGCTTTTCTTCACCTTTGATTATTCTTCGTATATTTGGAATATGTTTTAAAAACAATAATAATCCTATAAAGAATAAGAAAATACAGAACCATGCATCATATGGATATCTTGTTCCTATTTCATAATTATTAATATCAATAAAATAGAATGTACCTTTAAATATAGAAATACCAATACCAATCAAAACAGTAATGAAAGTAGTAAGTAGAGATGATAATGAAACAAGACCACCTAATTTCTTTATTATAAAGAATAAGATTAACATTACTGGAAGTAAATAAGGACAATAACCTGCAACTGCACCACTGGCACAAGCAACGCTCTTTCCACCTTTAAAGCCTAAAAAGATAGAAAAGCAATGTCCAAGATTAGCGACTAATCCATATAGCATTGGATTTAATACACACCATTCAACTGGTAAAATCTTATAATTAAATAGGAAAACAAAGAGGAAAGATTTAACCATGTCAAAAGCATAAGTTAGAATTGCATATTTCTTTCCAAGCACTCTACCTGCATTGGTAGCACCAATATTTTTTGATCCCTCCTTCAATAAATCATGACCTTTAAGTCGACCAATTAAATACCCAAAAGGGACAGAACCAATTAAATACGCTAATACTAAAAACAAAATTTTAAAAAGCATGTCCAATTCCTCCTCTTATATAAAGATATGGTATGATAAAAAAAGAGAGAATGCAAGCAATCATCTCTTTCTTTATTTTTATTACTAATAACTATTTTAATTCAGCGAAGTACTTAATAGTTCTAACCATTTGGCTAGTGTATGAATTTTCATTATCATACCAAGAAACAACTTGAACTTGATATAAATCTTCACCAATTTTTGCAACCATAGTTTGAGTTGCATCAAATAATGAACCAAATCTCATTCCGATTACATCGCTTGAAACGATTTGGTCTTCATTGTATCCATAAGATTCATTGCTAGCAGCTTTCATAGCAGCATTGATGCCTTCTTTAGTTACATCTGCACCTTTTACAACTGCAGTTAAAATAGTAGTTGAACCTGTAACAACTGGAACTCTTTGAGCAGAACCAATTAATTTACCATTTAATTCAGGAATAACTAAACCGATAGCTTTTGCAGCTCCTGTTGAATTAGGAACGATGTTAGCAGCACCAGCTCTAGCTCTTCTTAAATCACCTTTACGATGTGGTCCATCAAGGATCATTTGATCACCAGTATATGCATGAATTGTGCTCATAATACCAGATTGGATTGGAGCATAATCATTTAATGCTTTAGCCATTGGAGCCAAGCAGTTAGTAGTACATGAAGCAGCACTAATAATAGTATCTTCAGCTTTTAATGTTCCTTCATTAACACCGAATACGATTGTTGGTAAATCATTTCCTGCAGGAGCAGAAATAACAACCTTCTTAGCACCAGCATTGATGTGAGCTTGTGCCTTATCTTTCTTAGTATAGAATCCAGTACATTCTAATACTACATCAACATCTAATGCAGCCCATGGTAATTGACTAGCATCAGCTTTTGCATAAATAGTAATTTCTTTTCCATCTACAGTAATAGAACCATCTTTTAATACAGTCTTCTTATCTTCAGCTAATTCAGGTTCTTTAGCACTTACAGTGTGTAAACCTTCACCGATGTGTCCTGCATAACCACCTTGTGCAGTATCATACTTTAATAAATTAGCTAACATTGATGGAGATGTTAAATCGTTAATTGCAACGATTTCATAACCTTCAGCACCAAACATTTGTCTGAAAGCTAAACGTCCAATACGTCCAAATCCGTTAATAGCAACTTTTACAGCCATAATATATTTCCTCCTTGTGTAAAATTCATTTATCATTAGGATTATACCACTTTAAATATATAAAATCAATTAAAATTGATTTAAACAATTAAAATTGATTTATCAATTAAAATTGATTTAAATTGATTTATCAATCATATAATTTATAAAGACTATTTATTTAGTAATGATTACCAAAATAAATAGTCTAGTTAATTTAAATGTATTTATAATAATTTATCAATTGCTTCAATATAACAATTAGGACCTGTTATACATTCCTTCACGTAAGAACGAACAAAGGATATTTTTCTAAAATCTTCACGATTATTAACATCACTAATATGAACTTCTATTGTATCAATGTTAGTTGCCTTTAAAGCATCTAATATAGCAACAGAATAATGAGTATAAGCAGCAGGATTAATAACAATACCATCAATTTTCTTAAAATATGCTTTTTGAATTATTGAAACTAATTCTCCTTCATAATTTGATTGGAAGCACTTAACCTTCACATTTTTTTCTTTTGCATGCTTCTTTATTTCTTTAATCAAGTTTTTATATGTTCTATAACCATATATATTAGGTTCTCTTATTCCTAACATATTAATATTAGGACCATTAATAACCCAAATAGTCTTTTTCATAGCAATTATTCTCCTAATTTCTTCTTCCAAATATTAAATACAATAATCTTAATACTTCATAATATAACCAAATAACAGTATAAGCTATACCAAATGCAACCATCCATTCTAATTCTTTTGGTTCATTATTTCTAACTAACTCATAAGCATAACTAAAATCATTTATCAAGAATAAACAAGCAAGCAATAGAGTAACAAAACCAACACCAATAATTAATAAATAATTATCACTTGCAATAACACCAAAAATCATAAGTATTGATATAAACAAACCTGTTATTAAAAATGATATAGCGAACAATGCTAGAAATCTTCTAAATTTATTATTTACTTTAACTAATCCTGTAATAAATACTACACCACAAGCTAGCACAATTGCTATTGTGGAAAGAATAGCAGTAATGACAATACCTGGAGCATATTGTTCTAAATATAAAGATACAACTCCAAGGAACATTCCCTCAACAATGCAATAAATACTACCTAAAGGAAAGGCTAATCTTACACTTCTCATAGCAATTATAGCAGTAATAAAACCAATAATAAAACTAGATATTGCCATATATACAAATGAAGCTGGAAAATTGTTAATCAAAAATATTCCTATACCACCACCGATTATTGTTAATATAACGAAATATATTGTCTTAAGTCCTACTCCCGCAAGGGTAGCAGGAACATAATCGACACTTCTATCATATACTTCTTCACTTGCTCTTCTTAATACTGAATTTACATTTCTCATAATGTGCCTCCTTATTTTATACCATTATATATTATTATTCTTAATATGTCATTAAAATATATTTACTATGATAAAAGAATCAATACATGTCAATGTATTGATTCTCTTTATAATAATTATTATTATAATAATAATTATTAGTTAATATCAAAATCCTGGAATAAACCTAATTGATCACTCTCTGGTAAATCTTTGAAAGCACCTAATAAATTAAGTTTTTCAAATTGAGTAGAATTAAGTCCTGATCTTCTCATTACATCTTGTTTAGATGTATATTGATTTTGATTCCTCTTCTCAACAATACCGATAGCAGTTGATATACCTAATGATTCAAGTGCTTTAAATGGAATTAGTAATGTCTTCTTATCTTCACAAATCTTAAAATTGATAGCTTCACTTCTATTTATATCGATTTGTTTAAAATGATATCCTCTAGCAGTCATTTCAAGAGCAAGTAATAAAGTATTATAGATTTCTATTTCTTTTTCACTTGCTGACTTTTTATCAATCTTTTCCTTTAATTCAGATAAACGAACCCTAATCATACTGAATCCACCAGCCATTGCTTCAACATCAAATTGTTCAGCACGTCTTGAGAAGAAACCAGCATAATAATAAATTGGACGATGAACCTTAAACCAACCAATTCTAAGTGCCATAATAACATAGGCAGTAGCATGAGCTTTAGGGAACATATATTCAATCAATTTACATGATTCAATATACCAATCAGGTACATCATGTTCTTTCATTTCCTTTATTTGATCACTAGTCAATCCTTTGTGTTTCCGAACTGTCTCCATGATATTAAAAGCATCAATTGCTGGTAAGTTTTTACTCATCAAATAAACCATAATATCATCACGACATCCAATTAATTTTTCAAATGGTACTTTTTCAAATCCAGGATAAATACCTAACATAAAGTCTCTAGCATTACCCATCCATACCATCTTACCATGACTTAAGCCTGATATCTTAAGTAATGAATCGACTCTCTTTGGCCTAATTTCCGATAACATACTTTTAGCAAGTGATGTACCAAATTCAGGAATACCAGTAGTACCAATTGATTGACCGAAAGTATCTGCTTCAGTTAAACCTAAGCTCTCTAAGCCATTAAATAATTTAAACACTTCTGTATCTGTAAGTGGTATATCTTCAACCGTAGAGAATGGAAAATCTTCTGGATGTTCTTCAACAAAATTCATTAAATGTCTAATCATAGTAGGATCATCATGACCAAGAATATCTAATTTTAATAGATTATCTTCAAATTGATGATAATCAAAATGAGTAGTTCTCCATGAAGAATTTACATCATCAGCTGGATATTGAACAGGAATAATATCAGTGAATTCAATTTCTTTAGGAATAACAACAATACCACCTGGATGTTGTCCAGTAACACGCTTAACATCTTGTAATTTCTTAGCTAATCGATCTATTTCACAATTTCTTAATATTAGATTCTTTCTTTCAGCATAGCCTTTTGCATAACCATAGGCAGTCTTTTCAGCAACAGTTCCTATTGTTCCTGCTCTAAATGCTCTATCAACACCAAATACAGTACGACAGAATTCATGTGCTTTAGCTTGGAAATCACCACTAAAGTTCAAATCAATATCTGGTGTCTTATTACCTTTAAATCCTAAGAAGGTTTCAAATGGAATATCTACACCATTTTGTGATAATTCTTCACCGCAAATAGGACAAACTCTCTTTGGTAAATCATAGCCTGTTCCATATTCACGTAAAACATCTTGTAATTCTTTTTCTTCTTCCGTTAAGCCATATTTCTTAATTTCATCATCAGAATATTTCATTGCCATAAAATGACAATGTGGGCAATAATAATGAGGAGCTAAAGCATTAACTTCAGTAATACCCATGAAATATGCAACCAAACTAGAACCAACACTACCTCTACTTCCTACAACATAACCTGCTTTCTTAGAATAATCAACAAGCATATAAGCAATATAATAAATAGGAGCAAATTTATTCGTAATAATACTATTCAATTCTTTTTCGATTCTATCTTTTATTACAGGAGGTAATGGATCACCATATTGAGCCATTGCATTATCATATGTCATCTTAATCGTTGCATCTTTAATTGATTCAATTCCTCTATCAGCAAGAAAATCATCTTGAGGAGCAAATAAATCTTTAGGGAATAATTCATATGACTCAATTAAATCATTGATTTTTTGGGTATTAGCAACAATATATTCAAATGCTTCTTCTTCTCTCAAGAAGCTGAAATTATCCATCAATTCATCAATTGATCTAAAATGGAATGATGGAATTTCTTCCATATCAGCAAGAGGATGTCTTCCACCACCAACAAGAGGTGCATTGACATAGATTTCACGATATATTTTATCTTCTTTATTCAAGTGATGAATATCACTTGTAACAACAACCAATTTACCAAGTTCTTTACTTGCTTTAATTATCTTAAGAATTGTATCTTTAATATTACGTCTAGTAATTGTAGGATTACTCTTTTCAATAATAACATCATATAAATCAAGTGGTTGAATCTCAATATAATCGTAAAACTTCATTACATCAAGTAATTCTTCATAACTATCATAATATGCTGTATCAAATACCTCACCATTACTACAAGCACTACCAATCAATAAACCTTCACGTTTTTCTTCCAATAATTCTTTCAATACAACAGGATCTTTTGCAAGATGAGTAGTATGAGAATCACTAATAAGCTCATATAAATGTTTTTTACCAATTTTATTCTTTGATAAAATACATAGATGACTTGGTCTTACTAATTTATAAACATTATCATAATCAATATAATTATTGATTTCATTATAATTCTTAATTCCTTTATCAAGCATATTATAAAGCATCTTAATAAAGACAGCAGCAGTTGCTCTAGCATCATAGATAGCTCTATGATGATGTACATTTTCAACATCGAATAATTTACAAACTGCATCTAAATTAAATCTCTTTAATTTAGTGCCATAGAATACTCTTGCAACCTGCATTGTATCTATTGTTGGGAATTCTTCACCATGATAAATGCCAAGACGCTTCATATTAGCTTTAATATGTGAATTATCAAAGCTTGCATTATGAGCAACTAAAATAGAACCTTTAAAGAATTCCACAAATCTAGGTAATACATCATCAATTGATAAAGCATTTCTTACATCATCATTAGTGATTGATGTAAGCTCTGTAGTGAAATCATCAATTTCTCTATTAGGCTTTACATATTCACTAAATTCATCTATAACCATTCCATTTTTAACTTTACAAGCAGCAACTTCAATTATTTCATCATAATTAGAAGAAAGTCCAGTAGTTTCAAGGTCATAAACAACATAAGTTGCATTAGCTAAATCAATGTCTTCATCAGTGAAAGCAACTTTAAAATTCTTACTATCAACCATTCCAGCTTCAACACCAAAGATTGGCTTGATATTATGAGATTTACATTCTTTATAGAAAGTTGGAAGAACTTGGATATTATAATGATCAGTAACGGCACAAGCACTATAACCATAATCACTTACTCGTTTAACATAATCTTTTACATCCATCACACCATCTAAAGTAGACATCTTAGTATGAGCATGAAGTTCTATACGATCATATTTGCTTTTTTCTACTTGCTTTTCTTGTTCAATTAATTCATCACCCACTAAAGCAATTATTTCTTTAATGTTTAAAACAACATCACGAGCAAATTTATCATAATTCATCCAGCCATATGCTTTAACATAACTACCATCATTGCAATTTTCACGATAGAATTTTTCATGATCAAGTCCATTATTGTTATTAACAAAAGTTTTAGCAACAACACAAGCATTGTTTTCCACAAGAGTACAAGAGAAAATCTTGAATTTCTTGCTCTTATCCTTGCTCATCCTCTCAACAATCTCAAAATTCTCAACTCTACCTTGAACTACAAATTCAACACTTCCATATTGTTGTTGATATTCATAAATTTCAACTTCAGTTCTAGGTAAACTAGAAATTGGTACTGGTTTACCATTTATAGCACTCTTAGCACTAGGACGTCTCTTGATTTTAGTTTGACTAGAATCAGAATTAGCCACGCCTTCTTTTAACGAATCAAAATAATTTTGATATTTAAATATTTCTTCATCGCTCTTCTTCTTAGTCTCTTCAGTCTTTTGTTCTAGGGAAGCAACAAACGGACTAACTGAAATCACACATTTCACATTCAAGCCTAAACGTTCAAAGCTCTTTTCAACATCTTTTAATAAAGGAGCAATAATTTCTTTGTTTTCTTCACTAGCACAAAATACTTTCACAACTTCATCTTCAAGAATCTTATCAAAAGTATTTAAGCAACCATAACGATGCTTCTTTTCTGATAAAGCAGAAAGAATATATTCATAATATTTTACAAGCATCTCATTAGTAAGCTTATTATCTTCAAAGCTTATTTTAAATTTACAATCTTTATATCCTTGTAAATTGACAAAAAAGTTTATTACTTCTTCTCTCAATGCTTTTTCATATTTAGGTTCAAATACTTTAGGGAAACTAACATCAACCATAACAGTCATAGTTTCTCTAACAACATCAATCGAAGTAATTTGACCACCTAAATAAGCAGATTTATCATCTAATATTAAATTATCTAATAATATAGTAAAAGGATCTTTAAAATTCATGCTCTCACCTTTCTAATGAAAATAATTCTATACATAGTTATTAAATTGATTTTATCACATAAGGCACTATATTTCAAATAAATAAATTGAATAGTATTTTATTATTGTTATTACTCCATTTTTTTTGTATAATGTAATATGAATGAAAAAGAAAGAGAGAAAATATGAAAAGCCTAAATGATTTTAATATACAAACATCAATAAACAAATTTACAATAAAAATATTTATTATATTTTGTGTATTTATCTTTACCTTTATACTTACTGGTTGTGACAATGATACAATATATACTGTTACATTCGATACAGGAAGTGAAGTACAAATAGAATCACAACAAGTAAAGCATGGTGATAAAGTAAAATTAGATATCATCCCATCTAAAGATGGTTATGTCTTCACAGGTTGGCTTCCTAACATCAATCAATCTATTAAGCAGGATACAAATTTTGTAGCACAATATGAAGTAATTAATTATAACATCATTTACCATATTGATAATGATACTACAAATGACAATCCTAAAACTATCACTTATGATGAATCAATCACTTTAAATGATGCATCAAAAGGTGGTTATATCTTTGAAGGTTGGTATTTAGATGAAGAATTAACTCGAAGAGTTATTACAATAAGGCGAGGCACAACTGAAGATGTTGATGTATATCCTAAATTTGAAGAAGTTACATACAAAATTTATTATCATTTAGATGGTGGTCTTAACGATTATCGTAATCCTACAGAATATCGTTATAGTGATGATTCATCAATCACTCTTCTTCCAGCAACTAAAGAAGATTATGCTTTTGTTGGTTGGTATAAAGAAGAATCATTTGTCAATCTAATCACTACAATTGATCCAAAAAGTGAAACAAATTTTGAATTATTTGCTCGTTTTACTAAAGATACCCTAGCTACTTCAAAAGTGAGATTCAATTTGAATGGTGGTACAGCTGATATTAATAATCATTTTGATTATTCAAAGAAAGTATATCAAGCTAAAGCAACAATGTATAATCAATATGATTTAAGCTATGGAAGATATGTTACTGTTGCAAATAAAACAGGACCTAAATCTAATTATTATATTCAAATTAAGAAAATTGATGTTCAAGATATGTATAAAATTGTCTATATCGGACAAGGTACAACAAATCTTCTATCTGAAGGCTTTGATCTTTATATTTCATGGCCATCAACAGTTGAAGATGAAGAAAATAAAAACACATTAATGCAAATATTCAATAGTAAAGATGCTTTAACTAATGCATGGGTTGAATTAATTGATATTCCTGATCACACTTCAACAACTTGTGACATTGATTTAATCTTCTATTCAATAAGTGCTTATGATGATTCAGGTTATTTACAATATAAACAACCTGAAATATTACCAATCCCAACAAGAGAAGGCTATAATTTCTTGGGTTGGTTCTCTAGTTTAGACGGAACAGTTCAAACAACTTATCCAGGCTATTATGAAACTAAAAGAATTACTTACACTGCTGAATGGATTGAAACTAATTTAGCTGGTAGTGTAATTGAAACCACTACCTTAGAATTAAATCAAAAAATTGTAACTTTATCTAATTCTACTGATGATATAACTTTACCTACTACACTCAATGGATGTAGTATTGAATGGAGTAGTGATGATATAACATTTAGTGAAGGAACTACATTAAATAGAATTTACACAACAAAAGAGGTGACAATTATCGCAAATATTAAATATGAAGATAACACCAACACTGTACCTTATACATTTACCCTTCAAGGTAGATTTAAAGATTTAAGTAATGGTGTTAAAGCAGGATATTTCTATTACAATAATGGAAGTGCATCTGATTACACATTTAGAAATTTAGACATAATGTTTATGGCCTTTGGTTATCCAACTGAAGATGGGCGAATCAATAATTCAGTATCTTTAGGTAATGCTATTCAATCTAATTTCGTGACTAAGGCTCACGAAAACGGAGTAAGAGTTATCTTATCAATCAATACTCAAAATTGTTCTAAAATAGCAGCATCAGCAACATTAACTGAAAACTTTGCTAATGCTTGCTTAGACTTTGTTCAAAAATACAACATCGATGGAATTGATTTAGACTGGGAATGGCCATCAACTAGTGAAGTTGCTAATTTCACTAAGTTAGTAAAAGCCATATATGAAAAGATTAAAGCAAACAATCCAAATCATTTAATCACTGCTGCTGTTGGTAGTGCACAACATTCACGTTATGATTTAAGACATAGCGAACCATATTTAGATTATATCAGTATAATGAGTTATGATATGCAAGTTAATTCAAAAGCCAATTTCCACAATGCCCTTTATTATTCAAGTGGAAAGACTTACATTGCTATTGAAAATTCTTATCAGAATTATACTCAATATGTAGATAGCCATAAAATAATAATCGGTATTCCATTCTATGCTCGTTACTGGACTAATTCAAGTGGACTTAATACAGCTGCTGAATATGGTGGAGCTATAAGCTATGGTTCATTATATTCAAGATACATCCTACCTCATCCTGAAAATGAGCATTTTGATGAAAAATGCCAAGTACCATATTATTATGATCCATCAACAGGCTTCTTTGCTTCCTACGATAATCCAACATCAGTCAAAATCAAAGCAAAATATGTCTATGATAAAGGCTTAGCTGGTTTAATGTATTGGCAAGATGGACAAGATTCAGGTGATAAATTAGTTACTGCTATTGTGGAAGGAATAAAAGAAAACTTTGGTTAAAATACAAAAATGGTCACACAAAAGTGTGACCATTTATTTTAATTAATTTTTATTTTTTATTTTTATAATTAATTATTATATTTTATTTTCTTTTTTAATATATGTATATTTATACATCTTCCATACTTCAAAACCATATTTAGAATATAATTCCATTAAACCAGTCCAATCAATCATTATTTCACTGACACCTCTTCTAATTAAAGTATTCACAGCTTCTTTAATGATATCTCCACCTATCTTCTTTCCTCTATATTCTTTATCAACACCAAGTGGACCAATTCCCCCAAGATTATTAAATCTATCCTTCCACATCATATTATAACTATTTCTTCCATTATTTAAATCATTAACCTTAGAAAATGATACAATCTTATTATCAATCAAACCAACTAAATAACATTTATTATCTTCATCATTTTCAAATTCTTCCCTAACTTCATATGCCCATCTTTTCCAGCCATTTCTTTCAATAAAACTAATAAGTTCATCTTTTCTAGTTTTATCAATAATTTCATATTTAACTTCCTTATTTCTAATTTCATATGTTTCTAATTTTCTATTAATTAAATCATGAGTATAACGAACACTAGTAAAACCTCTTCTTTCAAAAAAGACATCACTAACATTGTCAAATTCACATGGAATACCAGGAACAAAATTATGAATTTCTTTTCCAAGCCATAAAGAATTAAATCTATCATCTTCCTTATATATCTTTAATGCATAATCAACTAAAAAAGATCCAATTCCTCTTCTTCTATATTTTTTACTAACATAAAGTAAAGATATAAATAATGAATCATTTAATGATGATAAATAAGGATCATCAAATGTCTTTAAAATAATAAAACCAACTATTTTATCTTCATCAATTGCTTTAACCCCAAAATATTTACCTGCTTTATATTTAGTTACACTATATTCAAAGCTTTCCTTATTAATTGGGTATATTTCACCCATTTCCCTATTCCATAATTCTAGCATTGATAAATAATCATAATCATTTAAGTCATAAATAAATTTAATATTTTCTAATCTATTATCTCTATCCACGTATTTCTCCCTATAAAAATATTTAAATATAAAAATATATTAATAAAATAAAAATCATATTAGTAATAAATATTATATTTACTAATATGATTATATATTATTTTTTTATATTTTGCATTAGATAATAATTAAATGACACCTTCAGCAAGCATTGCAGCATAAACTTTTTTAAATCCTGCAATATTAGCACCCAATGATAAATTAGTTTCATCACCAAACTCTTTAGCAGTATTATAACAAACATCAAAAATATTCTTCATTATCTCTTTTAACATTTCATCAACTTGTTTGAAAGACCAGCTTAAGTGTTCAGCATTTTGACTCATTTCAAGTCCACTCACAGATACACCACCAGCATTGCTTGCTTTACCTGGACTAAAAATAACACCATTTTCCATGAAGTACCTAACTGCTTCTAGTTCGGTTGGCATATTTGCTCCTTCTGCAACCATGAAGCAACCATTCTTAACTAACTTTTTTGCATCATCGATATTAATCTCATTTTGTGTGGCACACGGCATAGCAATATCGCATTTAACACCCCAAATATCATGCACATTGCTTCCCTTTATGACACTTGGATATTTATCACTATATTCTAAAATGCTTCTTCTTTTTGCATTTGCAATTTCTTTGATTAAATCAAGATCGAGACCATCATCACATGCAATGTAGCCACTTCTATCGCTCATAGCAACTACAGTTGCTCCAAGTTCTCTTGCTTTTAAAGCTGCATACATTGCAACATTACCTTTACCAGAGACAATTACCTTCTTTCCTTTAAGTGAATCGTTCTTATATTTTTTTAACATTTCCATCACAAAATAGCATAAACCATAACCTGTTGCTTCAGTTCTAACTAAAGAACCACCAAAAGCAAGTCCCTTGCCCGTAAAAACACCTTTATGCTCTTTTGTAAGCTTCTTATAATATCCAAACATATAGCCTACTTCACGAGCACCAAAACCTAGATCACCAGCAGGTACATCCATATCAGGGCCAATGAAATGATAAAGTTCAGCCATATAAGCTTGACAGAATTTCATGATTTCATTATCGCTTTTATCTCTTGGATCAAAATCAGATCCACCCTTTCCACCTCCCATAGGTAACCCAGTTAATGAATTCTTGAAGATTTGTTCAAAAGCTAAAAATTTCAAAATTGATAAATTAACACTTTTATCAAATCTCATACCACCTTTATAAGGTCCAATTGCACTATTGAATTGAATTCTATAAGCATTATTAACTTGGATTTTACCATTATCATCAACCCAGCTTACTCTAAATTGAAATACTCTTTCTGGAATAACTAAACGTTCTAAAATTTGATTCTTCTCAATATTAGGATCTTTTTCCACTAAATATTCCATTGAATCTAAAAATTCTTCAATTGCATTAAGGAATTCTTTTTCACAACCATTCATACTCTGAATCCAATCATAAATTCGATTTAAATACGCACTCTTATACATTTTATTCACCTCTTTATAATACTATTTTAGTGATTATACTATTAATCAAATCTTTTTTAAAGTAAAATTTTAAAAAAACTAAAAAGAACGTTTTCACCACAAAAAACAAACTATCTTTTCTTTCTTTTTTTTGCTTCATTCAAAAGAAAATGTTTTTATTAGATATTAATAAATGTATTTTATTAGACTTTTTTGGTATACTATTATAAAGGAAATAAATCGCTATGAAAGATATAAATAAATCAAGAGAAAATATCAATAAAATAGATAAGAAAATTGCTTCATTATTTGAAGAAAGAATGAATGAGGCAAAAGAAATTGCAAAATATAAATTTGATAATAATTTAGATATTGAAAATAAAGAAAGAGAAACAGAATTAATTGAAAAGAATCTATCATTTATCAATAGTGATGAATTAAAAGATTATTATCAAAGCTTTGAAGAAGCAATGTTTAAAATATCTAAAAATTATCAACATAAAATAATTAGTGTATTAAATGATTCTTTAGATAATATACGTACCATCACAGTTGAAGCAGGTATGGAAGATTCATATCCTGTTTATATTACTAAAGGTAATATTTCAAACTTAATTGATTTGATCAATATAAGATGTAAAAAAATATTAATTGTAACAGATACAAATATACCAGAATCCTACATTGAAGAAGTTAAGAATGAAGCAACAAATTCCTTTGTTTTAAAAATCCAAGCAGGTGAAGAAAATAAATCAATAGAATCATATTTAAAAATAATGGATGCATTATCTATGAATAAATTCACAAGAAGCGATGCTATCGTTGCTTTAGGTGGTGGGGTAATCGGTGATTTAGCTGGTTTTGCTGCATCTACTTACATGAGAGGAATAGATTTTTATAATATTCCAACATCTCTTCTTGCTATGGTTGATTCATCAATAGGTGGTAAAACAGCAATTGATTATAAAGATACAAAGAATATTGTAGGTGCTTTTTATCAACCAAAAGCTGTCTTAATTGCTTTAAACACACTTAAGACACTACCAACTCGAGAATTTTATAATGGTTTAGTAGAAAGCATAAAAATGGCTGCTTCCTTTAATAAGGATTTATTTAATTTAATAAAGAATTCAAATAATCTTGATGATGATTTATTAACTATCATTTATGAATCTTTAAAAATAAAAGCTTGGGTTGTGAAAAAGGACGTAAAAGAAAAGAATTTAAGAAAAGCCTTAAACTTCGGTCATTCTCTAGGTCATGTTTATGAAATATTAAGTAAACAAACATCTTCACCTCTTCTTCATGGTGAAGCAGTGGGAATTGGAATGCTTGATTTTTCAAGTGATGAAGTAAAACAAGAATTAAAAGAAGTATTAAAAAAATATAATCTTCCAACATCATTAAATGAAGAACAAAAGAAATTTATAACTAAAGAAAACATCTTAGATAAATTATCATTAGATAAAAAAATATTAAATAACAAGCTTAATGCTATTTATGTAAAAGAAATAGGTTCTTTTGAATTCTTAAAATTAGATGTGAATGAAATAATAAAGGAGGACTAACATGAGCAATATAATTGGAAACAATATAAAATTATTAGTCTTTGGTGAAAGCCATGGTCCATATATTGGAGCTAGTCTTGATAACGTTCCAGCAGGAATAAAAATTGATTATGAATTAATCGATAATTTTCTTTCAAAACGTCGTCCTTCAAAGAAAAGCGATACAAAAAGATGTGAAAAAGATGAATATCAATTTATATCTGGTGTTAAAGATGGTTATACAACAGGATCTCCTTTAACTGTCATCATTCCTAATAAAGACATTGATGATACTAATTATGATAAGAATAGATCATTACCTCGTCCATCTCATGCTGATTATACATCATTAATGAAATATCATGGTTTCAATGATACAAGAGGTGGAGGTCACTTCTCTGGTCGTATTACTGCTTCAATCGTTATTATTGGTGCTATCCTATATAGTGCCTTAAAAGATAAGGGCATAAGTATTAATTCTCACATTTTAAAAATAGGTAATGTAAGTGATGAGAATTATTTAAATAATCAAAATATTGATTTATCAAATATTGATAAACACAATTATCCAACTATTAAAGATTTAGATGAAGAAATAAATGCTTCAATTGAATTAGCAAAAGAAAATAATGATTCAATCGGTGGAATTATTCAAACAATCATCACCAACCTACCTGTAGGTTTAGGTGAACCAATGTTTGATTCATTAGAAAGCTCATTATCTAAAGCTTTATTTGGCATTGGTGCAATCAAAGGTATTGAATTCGGTCAAGGATTCAATTTCGCAAACCTAACTGGAAAAGAAGCTAATGATGAATTCTATTATGATATTAATGGTGAGGTTAAAACTAAAACAAATAACAACGGTGGAATTAATGGCGGAATCTCTAATGGTATGCCAGTAATCTTTAATTGCGCAGTTAAACCAACTCCATCAATCAGTAAGGCTCAAAACACTATTAATTTAGAAACAAAACAAAATGATGTTATATTGATTGAAGGTCGTCACGATCCTTCTATTGTACGTAGAATCAATATAGTAATCAAAGCAATTTCATCAATCATTATCTTTGATAATTTACTTATCTTAAAAGGCTATGATTATTTTTGTACAAAATAATAAATAAATTTATTCAATAAATATATATCTATATTATATCTATTTATTTATAGAAAGGAGAATCAATATGAAATATGGTTTAATAGGTTATCCCTTAAAGCATAGTTTTTCTAAAGAGATTCATAAAAAATTAGGTAATAACCATTATGAACTTAATGAATTGAACCCTGATAATTTTGATTCATTTATGAAGCATAAAAACTTTTTAGGAATCAATGTAACAATACCTTATAAAGAAAAAGTTATTCCTTATTTAGATTTTATTGATCCTCGTGCAAAAGCAATCAATGCTGTCAATACAATTGTAAATGAAAATGGTAAATTATACGGATTTAATACTGATTATTATGGCTTACTTGCCATAATAAAGAAAAACAATATTGAAATAGAAAATAAAAACATCCTTATTTTAGGTACAGGTGGAACAAGCAAGACTGCAACACAAGTATGTTTAGATTTAAAAGGTAAAGTCTTCAAGGCATCAACGAAACCTAATTTTGATTATCAATATGATAATCTTGATAAGGCTTATGATGAAATTAATGTTATCATCAATACAACACCTAATGGAATGTATCCACATAGTTTTGATGATGAATTAGTAGATTTATCTTGCTTCAAGCATCTTGAAGCTGTAATTGATGTAATATTTAATCCATTACAAACTAAATTAATTATCAAAGCTAAAGAATTAGGATTAAAGACTGCAACTGGTCTATATATGCTAGTTACACAAGCAGTATATGCTAATTCTAAATTCTTTAATGAAACAATAAATGAACAAGAGATAAATGAAAGAATTGATAAAATCTATAATGAGATTAAACAATCAAAGCAATCAATTGTTTTAATTGGTATGCCTTCTTGCGGGAAAAGCAGTCTAGCTAGATTACTTTCATCAAAATTAAATCGTGAATATTTTGATAGTGATAAAGAAATAGAAAAAATTATTGGAATGAAAATTGCTTGCTTTTTAAATAAAGATAATGAGCAAGAATTTAGAGAAATAGAAAATAAAGTAATTAAAGAATTATCATTAAAAACAAACGCAATTATTGCCACTGGTGGTGGAGTAATTTTAAATAAAGAAAATATTGATAATTTAAAACAAAATGGAAAAATCTACTTCATTAATAGAAGCTTAAAATATTTAAAGCCAACTAAGAGTAGACCTTTATCATCAGATATAGCTGCTTTAAAAGAAAAATATGATTTTAGACTTCCATTATATATAAAATATTGTGATAAAATTATCGATGGAGATAATGAATTCGATCAAAAGATTATTGAAATAGTGGATGATTTCACAAATAATTATTAATAAATTATCAGATAGGAGTAAACATATGCGTGTTACAATTTACAAAGGATGTCCAAAAGGGATTGTATTTGCTGAACCATCAAAAAGTGAATGTCATCGTCTTCTTGTCTCTTATATGTTATCAAAAGATGATGGAGTCCTAGAAAATGTAAGAACAAGTGATGATATTAAAGCAACACTTAATTGTATCAATGCATATAGTAGAAATTATACACAAGATGATGAAACTATTATTTTTAAAAAAGAATCATCAGATAATTTAATAAAGAATGAAGCTGTACCTATTTTTAATTGTAATGAATCTGGTTCAACTCTTCGTTTCTTCATTCCTATTGCCTTAACTAAATATGAACATGTTATCTTCACATGTACAAAGAAATTAGGTGAACGTGGAATATCAATTTATGAAGATTTGTTTGCAAAACAAAATATCAAAATAATTAAGTCAGATCTTGATAATAACAAAGTACAATTTGAATTCATTGGTAAATTAAAAGCAGATGAATTCTTTCTAAGAGGAGATGTAAGCTCTCAATTTGTAACAGGTTTACTTTTTGCTCTTCCTCTTCTTGAAGGAGATTCTAAGATTATAATTACTACAGAATTACAAAGTAAGAATTATTGTGACATGACCTTAAATGTTCTTGATAGATTTGGAATAACTATTAATAGGGAAAACAATGTTTTCTCTATTAAAGGAAATCAACAATATAGTGCAAAACAAAAAGTACAAGCTGTTGAAGGTGATTATTCAAATGCAAGCTTCCTTGCTGCTTTTAATTATTTTGGTGGTACTATAAAAATTAAAGGACTAAATGAAGAAAGCTTACAAGGAGATAAGATTTATAATGAATATTTCAAGACATTATATCTTGAAGATTCTCCTACTTTAAATATTGAAAATTGTATAGATTTAGGTCCTGTTCTTTTTGCTTTTGCTACCCTTTCAAAAGGTGGACATTTTATTGGATGTTCAAGACTTAAAATTAAAGAATCAAATAGAATTGAAGCAATGAAGGAAGAACTAGAAAAGATGGGAGCAGAAATAATAGTTAATGACGATGATGTAATCATCAAGAAAACTAAACTTCATTACCCTACTTCTTCTTTCGATTCCCATAATGATCATCGTATTGCGATGGCTTTATCATTATTTTCAACTCAATTCGATATTCAAATAAATAATGCTCAAGCAGTAAATAAAAGTTATAAGGATTATTTCAAAGTCCTAAATTCATTAGGACTTGAAATAAAATGTGATTAAAATGGAAAATAATAAAAAATATAGCAAAATATTAATTATTGGTTTAGGTTTAATTGGTGGATCTTATGCTCAAGGCTTAAGTAAAAAAGGATTCAATTTATATGCATTAAACCGAAGCCAAAAAGCCATTGATTATGCAATTAATAATAATTATATAATTGATGGTTTCACATTTGACAATATCCCAAATGGTTTCTTATCAAGTTTTGATTACATTATTATGGGTTTATATCCTAAAGCAATGATGGACTTTTTAAATCTTCACAAGGATGAATTAAATAAGAATGTTATTATCACAGATGTATGTGGTGTAAAACAAGTATTCATTAATGATGTACAAAACTTAATTGATGGTGAATTCATTGGTGCTCATCCAATGGCAGGTAGAGAAGTTAGTGGAATTGAGAATGCTGATTATCATATTTTTAAAGATGCTAACTATATAATTACACCAACTGAAAAGAACACTGAAAAAGGAATCAATTTTACTAGGATGATTGGTGAAGAATTAGAATTCAGACATATTGCTATCCTTTCTCCACAAAAGCATGATGAAATGATAGCTTATCTATCACAATTAACTCACTGCATCGCAGTTACCTTAATGACTTCTCGTAATAGTGAACAATTCATCAATTATACTGGTGACTCCTTCCGCGATTTAACAAGAATAGCAAAAATCAATGAAAACATGTGGTGCGAATTATTCTTAGAAAATAAAAAAGATTTACTTTCTCAAATGGATTTATTCATTAAAGAGATTCTAAAGCTTCGTGAAGCAATTGAAAAAGAAGATCAAGAAACAATAAAGAATATGATGAAATTATCAACTGAAAGACGAAAGAAATTTGATAATAAATAATAAATAATTAAAAAATATTAAATAAATAATATAGGTGATTATATGAATCTAACATTTAAAAGAAAACTACCAACTCCTCTTGAGGTAAAACAAATGTTTCCTCTTGATGAAGAATTAAGAAAAATTAAAGAAGAAAATGACAAAGAAATTAAAGCTATCTTTGAAGGTAAAAGTGATAAGTTTCTTCTTATTATTGGACCATGTTCTGCTGATAGGGAAGATGCAGTCTTAGATTATTGCAAAAGACTAAGAAAGGTTCAAGAAGATGAACAAGTAAAAAAAGAATTATTCATCGTTCCAAGGATTTATACTAACAAGCCAAGAACAATTGGAGTTGGCTATAAAGGTATGCTTCATCAACCAGACCCAACAAGTGATCCTGATATGTTAAAGGGGATAATAGCAATAAGAGAAATGCATATGAGAGTATTAAAAGAAACTGGTTTTTCATGTGCTGATGAAATGCTATATCCTGATAACCATAGATATTTATCAGATTTATTATCTTATGTTGCAGTAGGTGCAAGAAGCGTTGAGGATCAATTCCATCGTCTTACAGCTAGTGGAATTGAAATTCCAGTTGGAATGAAGAATCCAACTTCTGGTGACATGAATGTAATGCTTAATAGTATCTATGCAGCACAACAATCACATACTTTTATCTATCGTGGATGGGAAACAACAAGCCAAGGAAATCCATTATCTCATGCAATATTGAGAGGTTATGTTGATGAAGAAGGTTCATCACATCCTAATTATCATTATGAAGATTTAATTCATCTTGTTGATTTATATGATTCTTCTAAAAATCATTTTGTTAATCCAGCTTGTATCGTTGATACAAATCATTCTAATTCTAATAAACAATATCTAGAACAAGTAAGAATTGCAAAAGAAGTTTTACATAGTATGAATCATAATGAAAAAATAGGTAAAATTGTGAAAGGACTAATGATTGAATCATACATTGAAGATGGCTGTCAAAAAATAACAGAAAATGTCTATGGAAAATCAATCACTGACCCTTGCTTAGGCTGGGAAAAGACAGAGAAGTTAATCAAAGATATTGCAGCTATTAGACAAAATAAAAATTATTAAATAATAATTATTAAATAATAATAATTATTAATTAATAATTATATTCAATAAAAACCTTTGAAAAAAGGTTTTTATTTTTGCAATTATGTTTTATTTGTAAATATATTCAATAAATGTTATAATGCTTATTGTATTAAAATTATTTGGAGGAATATATGAAAACTAAAACAAAGAAATATTATTTCATTGGAATAATGATTTTTATCTTTTTATTTGCTCTTACAGCATGTTTTGGAGAATCAACTGAAATATCTGTTGAATATACAAAAATAGCAATAGGAGAAGAAAATCCAATCAAAATTGTAAGCAATGAAGCAATTAAAGTTTCATCAAGTGATGAAGATGTCGTTATCATCGATGAAGATTACAACATCATCGGTCTTGAACAAGGAACTGCAACTGTTACTGTTACTTATGGTGAAGAAACATTCGATATTGATATTACTGTAGTAGATGCTTCACTATCAGTTGAAAAAGAAATTTCACTAAAAGATAATGATGAAATTGATTTATCAACTCTTGTATCATCTAATTATAGTGAAGATTTTATCTATGTTGTAACTGATGAAAAAGTAGCAAAAGTTGAAAACAACAAATTAAAAGGTGTAAAGGAAGGAGATACAACTCTAACTGTTAGTATTAAACAAAATAACATTGAGTTAAGTGAAACAATGAAAGTTAAAGTTTATGATTCTACTGTACAAGCTAACCTTACATTAAAAACAGAAATTGATTCATTAACAGTTGGTGCAACTTTACAACTTGAAGTTGAGTCACCTCTTAAAAATGATGAAATTGAATATAGTGTTAATAGTGATGAACTTGCTACTATTTCAAGTGATGGTTTACTTACTGTATTAAAAGAAGGTGAATTAATGATTACAATAAAATCAAAAGTTACCGGATTCAAATTAGAAAAAGTATGTAATATTGTTTATAACTGGCCAACTGAAACATTAGATGTTGAAGGTGTATATCAAGGTTTAGTTGATTATGGAACAGTTACTAATTCACAAATGGATTCATTTGTATATAAATTCTTTGTTGAAGGAGAAACAAAGAATTATACAATGGCAAAAGTTGGTAAATATGAATTACAAAACATTCTTGAAGAAGGTAATATTTATAGACTTAAATTAGATGGAACAATGATTACTGGCTTAGTTAAATTAAATAAATTAGATACATTCTCTCCAAATTCAGAGAGTTTAATCCTTGAAGGTAAGATTCAAGAAATATCTAACTACTTCGTAAAAGTAAATGATCAAGTATATAAATTATTTGAAGATTCAAAGCAATTAGAAATTACAAAGGCTGCTGGTGGCAGTAAAGTTAAAGAAGTTACTTTAAAAGCTGGAGATGAAGTTAAATTATCATTAACTAATGATGGAAATTGTAAGAATGTATATAAGACTAAATTATCAACTGCTTATACACCTATTCTTACAGCTGTACCTGGTGAAAGAACTCTAACTAACTTCTTTAGAACAGCTTTAACAGCTGTTGGACATGCACTATATGTATATGGTGGAAACTGGAACTATCAAGATGATGGTTCATCTAATCAAGCAAGATCAATTGGTGTAGCTGATACATGGGTTAACTTCTTCTATGAACAAGATGCATCATACAATTATAAAAACACAACTAAATCTGCATCATATTATCCATTTGGTGCGTTCAACGAATATTATTATGCTGGTGTCGACTGTTCAGGATATGTAGGTTGGGTAATCTACAATATAATGAACACAGAAAACGGAAAAGATGGCTATGTAATGGGTTCATCTAAGCAAGCACAATACTTTGCTAACCAAGGTTGGGGAACATGGACTAAAAACTTTAGTGAACCAACTTCAGGAAATTCAGATTTCAAAGTTGGTGACATCATGTCAACAGATGGTCACGTATGGATTTGTTTAGGTACTTGTGATGATGGTAGTATTGTAATCATCCACTCAACTCCATCTGATTCAATTAGAGGTAATGGTGGCGGTGGTGCTCAAATCGGTGCTATCGGTAAGAATCAAAATTGTGAAGCTTATCAACTTGCTAAAAAATATAATGAAAAATATTATGTTGATTGGTCAGCAAGATATAATACTTCATTAAAGACTTATTCAGCATACACTACAATCTCTAAAGCTACATCTGGTAAATTCACATGGTACATCAATCAAAACGGTGTAACAGACCCTGATGGTTTATTTAATAAGAAACCAGCTGAAATCTTTAAGATTTTATTTAATGAAGAATAAATAGGGTAGAGGAAAGAAAATATTTCTTTGCCCCTCCCGTTGCACCGTACGTACGGGTCTCGTATACGGCGCTACATTTATATTTATCACAAACTACCAAGATAGTAGGAAAGAGGATTGACTAGTCCCGGTCTATTCC
>JAFSVH010000136.1 GCA_017450215.1 Bacilli bacterium
ACACTTTCTAAAATATCTTCGCAACTTCTATATTTGTATTTACCAAATGAATTGTATTGTGCTTTATTACATTTCAATTCCTGTTGTATTTTTAATAATTTTTCTAACATAACTTAATCTTCCTTCCTAAGTATGTACTTCTTAAAAGTACATGTATTCCCATATCTATTCTTTTTAGTTACCCATTCTTCATCAAATTCACAACCATATTTATGTTTTAGATCGTGTATTCTAGCTGATAACCTAGTTATAAATAACTCCGTATAACTTTCATATGTTGTAATGCTACCATTTTCTTCTAAATATTTTAGTATCATTTCATTTTGAGTTAATGTATGTTCCATATAATTACTCCTCATTTAACCAATCCATTGAAAATACTTCGATTGGTTCTTTTTGTTCTTTTTCATTTTTAATTACATCATCTATCGATGTATACCCTTTGTTTTCCCAATTATGTAATATTCCTGTTGTATAATTTAAATACTTTTTGCCATTCACTACTGTTAATCTCATTGCTTCTCTTACAAGTTCTTCTTTATATCGTTCTAGCCATTCTGAAATTAATTTAATCTCAGGTGAATTTAATGTTCTTCCAAAAATTTCCTCCGCATAACAACAACAACTATATAATTGTTTATTTGTTATATTGTTATATTGTTTAGTTGTTGTTATTTGATTGTTATTTGTTTGTTGCTCGTTTGTTATTTGATTGTTATTTTGCTTGTTATAATCTTGGTATTTATTGTAATTTTCTATTGTAATTATTGTGTATTTGTTAGTAGTTTTCTTTGTTATTTCGTTTGTTGAAATCAACTTATTTAAAGAAGTTCTTGTTTGTTGAATTGTTAAACCTGTTTGTTCTGATAAATGTTTTGTGCTGGTGATCAATGAACCTCTCTCGACATCTATTCCTTTCCATTTTTTATTTTCCCAATTAGCAGTTAGTAATAAATGAAGAAACAAATTTTTTGTATTAGAATCTTGATACCATTCCCACTTAAGCATTTTTCTATCAATGACTATAAAACTTTTCTTTTCTCCATCCATATTTCCTCCGATAAGTTAAAATCTATAAAGAATTGACTTTTACATACTAATTTGTTATAATTAGGTATGTAAAAAGTTTGACCAGAACTTTTTTTCTTTTTATTTATTAATTCTTTCATATAGATAACTGCCAGATTCTACTACCACAAATATAGATAAAACAAATACTATTAATCCTAATGGTGTAAATGCTACTGATTGTTTAGTAAAGAATGGTTGAATTATTACCAAATAAAGACCTTCTACCAAAAAATAACACCCAGCAATAAATGATAGTAAATTCCATATTGCTTTCTTATTAATCTTTCTTTTTTTCATACTTTTTAATTCCTTTCTAGCTTGTCCACTTATGAGAGACTAATTTGTTCTCTCATTTATTTCATAATCAATTTTTACTTTTTCTTGAATACAATTTAATTCGACAAGTTTATCAATTATTTTTTTTATATTTTTATGAACATAATCTTTTAGTTCATAGTTGACGGTTTGTTTGTCATTTTTCATATTGCACCTCATTAAAATATATGTTTTTAATTTTTAATTAAGGTATTGCAGTACCATTTAATTAAATAATTCTTCGAATGTATAGTTTTTTCCAGTTCGTTCATTGATTAAGTTTTTCAACTTCATTGCTTCGGTTGTTGACCAATCGGCTTTACCATTAACCTTTAAGCTAACAGTTCCTAACGATTTAATACCGAGTTCATCACTAATTTGTTGATGGCTTATGTTTGCTTCCTTTAATATTTCTTTTAAAGTCAACTTATTCATCTCCCTTCTGTGCGAATTTTCGTTCACAATGGTTAAAAAAATATGCTATTTTTCTAACTTCAAGACTATTGTATACGATTTTTCGCACATTGTCAATACTTTTTTTACGATTTTTCAAAAATGTTTGATTTTTCGTAAGTAATGTATTATAATTTTAATATGAGGAGGGATCATGTTAGTGTGGAAGAACAAATAAAGAAAATGATAATTGAGAATTATGGCTCTATGAGAAGTTTCTCTGATAAAATTGGATTACCCAATTCAACAGTAGTAAGCATTCTTGAAAGAGGTATAAAAAACTCAAATATCACTAATGTAATTAAAATGTGTAAAGCATTAAATATATCAGTAGATAAATTAATCGATAATAATCAATTAATTAGCACATTAAATTTTGATAATGCTACACCTATTGAATTATCTAAAGATGTTATTAGAATACCAGTCTTAGGTAGAATACCTGCTGGAACACCTATCGAAGCTATTGAAGATATTATTGGCTATGAAGAAATTCCTAAAGATTGGCTAAAAGGTGGCAACGAATATTTTGCTTTGGTTCTAGAAGGTGATAGTATGGAGCCAAAATATCAAGATAAAGATATTGGAATATTCTTAAAGGCATCTGATTGTGAATCAGGGCAAGACTGTTGCATAAGGATTAATGGATTTGATGCGACTTTTAAGAGAGTAAAAAAACAAGAAAATGGAATAATGGTTATGCCTCTTAACGAAAATAATTCAACTGGATTCTCTACTACATTTTATACAAATGATGAAATAATAAATAAACCTGTTGAAATTATAGGTATAATTAAACAGATAAGGAGGAATATGTAACATGTTTTTCTTAATATGTTTAATTGTTGGATTATTTACTCCAATTCCTATAAATATAATTTTCTTTGCACTTGCTGCTATTAATTTAATATACAAAGCACTTACTTTTACAGCTGATACAGCAACTGGTATTTTTAATACATTTTATTATTTTATATATGGAATTATAGGAATAATAAGAAAAAAGCCAATTGATGTGAAGAAATTTATATTATCAATAGTTGCTATGATTTTATTAATAGCCATGATATTTGGTATATTATGGTTTAAAGAAATAATAATAAATGCATAAAAAAAGACTAGAGCCTACTGCAATAGGTCTAGCAAAATGAAAAAACAACAAACCGTCAAATTTGTTACAAGCTAAAATTGTATTATAAGTCTTGTATTAAGTCTTTTCATATACAATTCTAGCATAAAATTAACTAAAAAGGAAGTATTAATATGGAAAAAGCACAAGGAAATTTTATAAAAGCAGTTATATACATAAGAGTAAGTACAGAGGAGCAAGTAAAACATGGTTATTCACTAGATAGCCAACGACAACACTTAATAAATTACTGCAAGGAAAAAGGATATAAAGTAATAGATATATATGCTGATGAAGGTAAATCCGCTAGATCTAAATTAAAAAATAGAACTGAATTATTAAGGTTAATTGAAGATGCTAAACAGAATAAATTCAACAGAATTGTTTTTTGGCGACTTGACAGATGGTTCAGAAATATTGCCGATTATTATAAAGTTCAAGAAATATTGGAAGAACATAAAATTGATTGGGAATGTTCTTCCGAAGAATATAATACTACAACATCCAATGGAAGATTGCACTTAAATATTAAGTTATCAATAGCACAAAACGAATCGGACCAAACAAGTGATAGGATAAAATTCAATTTTGGTATGATGGTGCAAAAAGGAAATATTATTGTAGGTAAACAAGGTATGCCTCTTGGCTATACAGTTGGTGGTGAAGAAAGAAACAAAAGGATGATTAAAGACAAAGAAACAGAACATATAGCTAATGACATGTGGGATAATATACAAGAAACTGGTAGCATAAGACAAACATTAATATATATAAATCAAAAATATAATCTTAATATTGTATATGATAGTATGAGACATTATTTCATGAATACAAAATATTATGGCTGCTATAGAGAAAATGAAAACTATTGCCCTGCTTATGTTACCAAAGAAACATTTGATAAAGTCCAATCATTAATTAAAAGAAATGTAAAATTCAATAAACGACATGATTATATTTTTAGTGGACTACTAATGTGCCCTGAATGTCATCATAAATTAGCAGGTTTCACTTCAAAAACAACAAAATCCAACGGAAAGAAAGTTGATTTTAGATATCCTAGTTATAGATGCAATTTAAGATATCAACAAAGATGTTCATACAGCAAAAGGCCAGTAGAAAAAACTGTTGAAAACTACTTATTAAATAATATTGTTGATGAAATAAATAAAATGATAATTAGTACTAAAAAAATTGAAGATAAAAAAGAAAGGCCAATAAAAATTGATGTTGAAAAAATTAAAAGCCGAAGAGATAGACTTATTGATATATATCTAGAAGGCAAAATACCATTAGATAGATATAATAAAGAATTTGATGAAATAAACAATCAATTAAATCAGGCCAGCAAAGTTGTAGAAAATAAAAAGAAAAAAAATGATCTAAATAAATTACAAGGGCTATTTAATAAGGATATGTTAGAATTATATAACAATCTTACAAATCAAAATAAA
>JAFSVH010000137.1 GCA_017450215.1 Bacilli bacterium
GCTCAAGGATTTTGCTACACCTCTTCCTTCACCCATAGGATTACTCCTAACAGCTTGAGGTTCGCTACACTTGGCGGTAAATACCCGTGACTGGACTTTCACCAGTAAGATTAGTGCCATGCCCGGCACACATTAAAAAGGCTTTCTTTAAATGAAAGAAAGCCTTTTGTAATAATCCAATTTCTAACGACATTTCATCAACCAAGTTTTTCAAAAGTGTTCATTTTTTCATGTTTATAATTTTTTTTAAAATTCTTTAATCAAGTATCTATTTAATAAAGTTAAAAAGTCTATCCATAACACTTGAATAATATTCATAGAGTTCTATCATAAAATAATTATTTGATAAACTCTTTCACAACAAGATTGCTAAATTTCCAAAAAAACAAATCCATACATTGATAAATACATTTATATAATATAACATATTATAGCTATAAAAAAGAAAAACAATAATATTAATTATATGAAAAACCCTTTTTTAAAATATAAGCATCTAGAATTTGTTTAAAATTTATAATAAATAACTATAATAAAGCATATATACAATCAATAAAATCGAATAGTTTTTTTCTGTATTTAATAATATCTTGTTCATAATATTTTTTTGTTTTATCCTTGCAGGATACAATAAAACTACCATTACTATCACTACACTCACGAATATGCGCAAAACTATTTCTTATTTCTGCTATATCAGTCCATTCACCAAATAAGGGATTTGAATTGTCTAACATTATTATCTTCAATTCAGAAAAACTTAAGTCCTCAACACTCTTTTTATCTTTTTTAGAAATGAAAAGATTCAAATCTTTAATCATTTTAGGAGGAATCGAAAGTGATGCAATATTCGAACTTGCCCTATTAGTATAAAAAGATTTATCAGAAGTGCTTATTATTTTATTCTTAATATCCATTTCAAGCTGAGATACTTCAGCAAGATATAATCCTCTTAAGGCATTTAATTCTTGCCATTTTTCCATATTCAAATCAATAATGCCCTTTACATCATCAATGAAATCATCTCTATCATTAAGTGAATGAAAAGTGAATCTGGAAAACGAATTAATGTCGTTATCAGCTGTTATTTGTTCTATAACACTCCTTGTGATTTCACCAATAGAATTATTTGAATACAAAATCATATCTTGTTTATAATTAGTTTGGCGCACTTTTTTCAAAAAATCGAACCCGTTTTCATCATTTGATAAATTAAAGTCACTAACAAACAAATCTATTTTGTGGCTATTTGGCATACTGCTACAATATTTCAACGCATCTTCAATGTACTTTTCTTTCTGTATAACTGGCCTAAAGGCAAGTTCATTACTAACATATTCTTCTATCTTTTTAATAATACGATTATTAAGCGATGAATCACTATCAATTCTATCATCTAACCATAAAATATAATACTCTCTTCTCATAAAACTACTCCAAACTTATTGTAAACGAAACTCCTAAACTAGAGTTTTCATTATTATCCACCATGATATGCCAATTTCTTTCGTTTATAATCTTTTTGATATTATATAGACCTATGCCACTTCCTCCATCTTTGGTTGAATAGCCAAGTTCAAATATTTTATCCTTCTTATCATCATCAATATGAGGTGTATCGCTCGTAAAGATGATTACTCGCTTGTTATTTTCCTTTGTAAATAAGATATCTAAATATTTAGCTCCCAATTCTTTAGCATTAGCATACATATTATCAATAATGACTGAAAGTTCATATGGATCACATACAATGTTCCACTCATCTTCCAACGTAAAGTTTTTATTTATAGCCAAATTTGCTTTTGTTCTCTTGCTGCTAGCCAAATTCAAATCATTTATATATAAACTAAAATATTCAAAAATATTTATGTTTATATCATTCTTTGCTCTGATATTTGAATTAAGCACAATTTTATAAAAAACTTTTAATCGCGAAGCAATATTAACAATAGCGGCAACTTTTTCATATATCTCTCCAATATTGGGTTCATTCCTTGGAATAATATTTATCAAATCATTTGACAAATCTTCAAGTTCCTTTGAATATTTTGATATATGATGAGTAATCTCTGCTTGTCTTAAAGCATCATCATTTGTAAGATTTCTTAATAGTTGATTTTGTCTTGTCAAAACTCTCGTTTGCTTTTCTTGCTTTTGCAGCTGTTTTTGTGCATCAGCCACTTCTTTTTTCTGATATGTTAAAACCTCTTTTGCTCTAAATAATGTTTCTTTAGTCTCCTCAAGCGTTGGATTATCATTTGCAAGCAACTTATCAATATTCTCAATTGGAGTCAGCACTCTTTTCTCGTATATTATAGGATTAATGTATTTGTTATCATTAGCAATGTCTTTAGCAAATCTTGGTAAGATCATATTCTCATCAAGGTCTACATCCTTAAATGTAATTTCTTCATCTGTAACGATGCTGTATCCCCATTTTATCGCATTAACATATAATTCAAGTGGCTTTTGAGCATATTCAAAATATTGTTTTTTAAGTTCCTCAGTATACATATTTTGCAAAAAGCCACCATCTCTTGAAGACACTTCTACAAATTTATCCTCAAAATCTTCAATTGAAATCGCGCCTATAATTTCTCTATTTCCAAGAAATCTTTTAAATCCTTGGTTCTTTCTTGGCTCTAAACCAAAAAAATCAGAATCAGGATTACCAATAGGATAAATTCTAAATCCATTTTTATATACCAAAACATTGCCATATTCTACACAAGATATCCCCATATTTGCCTTGAATCTTATCTTTGCCGTTCTGTTTAAGTATGTTAACTGAATTTTAACATTTTTCAATAGCGTATCATTTTTAATACCATCTAGTTTGTATATTAACGTTCCCCTATCGAGCAATTCAACGCAAATAGACTCATCAAATCGAACTTTAATAGAAACAGTTACATGTTGAAGAGCATTCACAAGATTATTCAAAACTTTTTGCTCTTCATTATCAAAAAATTTTATGAAAACATTAATACTGTATCTGCTTTCAAATGGGTCAATCAATTTATAGAATAATCGTTCCAAAGTCTTAGCTTCTTCTTCTTTCCATTCATCTCTTAACCTTGTAACTTCAATTCTTGTATATGATTGTTCACTATCTGTTTCTTGTTCATAAAAATTCACTGGTATTTTTTGAAATTCCTCTTTGTTTGTTTTTTCAAATTTATCCCAATCAACTATTAATACATGTTCTTTGCGCTCATCAACTTTTTTTGTAATAATTTTTGTTGTTCTTCCAAGCCTATCACAAGCAAAACGACCAATACCTTTTGAACCAACATATGCTCTACCATCTATATTAGTAGCGTTACTTTTTTCAGAATATCCTAAAAAAAGCCATTTGTTTAGAACATCATCCTTGGACATTCCACTTCCATCATCAAGAATTACTATTTCTTCATTCGATACCAAAACTTTAACATTCTTAGCCATAGCATCATAAGAATTTTTAACTAATTCAAATATAGCAACATTTTTATCAGTAATTAATTCGCGTCCAAGTATTTTCTTCACGCTGGAACTTACTTTAAAATATTCATTCGTCACATTCATATTTACCTCACTATAAAGCCGTTTTCAATGTAATACCCACCTGTTCAGCAAACAATGGTGGAACCGCATTAGCTATTTGTGTATATCTTGGAACATCTTTTCTTCTTTCTAAGCCACCTGTAGTATATTTACCAAAAAATTTAAAATCATCAGGAAAGCTTTGAATTCTAGCCATTTCTCGAACAGTCATTATTCTAGGTTCAGAATAATGAATATAATCATCAGGAATTGATGTGACTGTTCCACAAATAACACCTGATTTTAAAATAGTCACACTTCTTTTCCTTAAGCGACCTGATTGATCTTTTTTAGGACTCATTCTTATAACATCATTTGATAATGACCCTAAATACTCAAATAAATCTATAGTTTCTTTCTTATGATTAGCAAATCTATGGCTGTCGGGATATATACCACCATTTTTTGACATGTATTTTTCGTAATTGCTCGTATGCTTTCCATACATACCAAATTCAAAATTTTTATAATCTTTACTCTTATAAACTCCATTTTTTTTTAATAAATCGGAAATTGCTTCATCAATTGTTACAGTTCTTTTTAACCCTTTATTGTTTAAAAATGCTTCTGAATTTTTAAATAGCAAGTCAAAGAAATCACTAACATCATTATTTAAAGATCCCACAAGAATGAATCTTTTTCTTTTTTGTGGAACTCCTAATTTAGATACATCTACTACTTGATCAACAAGTTTATAGCCCAAATCACTTAGTTTTCTCTTTACTATAACAGAAAATGGTATTTTATCTTCATCAAACGGAATTGTAAAGCCATGAACATTTTCAAAAAAAACCATTTTTGGCTTTACTATTTCTACAAATTTAATATAGGCATCAACGAGCTCGTTTCTTTTATCCTCCTCATTTCGCTTTCCAGCTAATGAGAAGCCTTGACACGGAGGGCCACCAACTACCAAATCAACTTTGCCATTCAATTTTATAAGTTCATTTCGATAGCGCTTCAATACTTCATAAATATCATGATTAGTTTTAGGAAGCCATTCAGGCCACTCAAAATGACTATGGTTATCTAGAAGATTGTATTCAAATGTATTAAAGGCATCTTTGTTTTTTTCAATTGCAAATAAACCTGTCCAGCCAGCATTCTTTAATCCCAAAGATAAACCACCACAACCTGCAAATAAATCTATATAACTTGGCATTGTATTTTCCTCCCTTCCATACACAATTTATTATACCATATTTTATGGCTTTTTGCACATAATTAATCAATAATAAAGTAAATTATTATTTTATTTCAATATATACATACTTTTCTTAGAATCAATTGCGACTTACGCGGCAACAAACAGTCTCAAAGTAACGGAATCATATAATTATTTGTTCTCATTTAACTGCCCAGTTCGCCAGAATAATTGGACGACAGTCTCAACGTCCTACGGATAGACGAACCTGACTGGGGAAAACAATTAGACGCAACAAACTAAGCAGCATAATTTTAGCATCTTTCTGCTTTCATCATGCGTTTGCATTCATACATTGCTTTTCACCATTAACATACATTGCTAGGTCAGCATCAGTTATCGGATAAGCCCGAAATGCACTCAACATACTTCTTACTCTAATTAGGACATTGTCTTTTAATTTATATTGTTTTTATCTAGGTTATCCGCTTAAACTTTTCAGAACTATTACCAAATGTATTGCTATCATAAATAGTAGCATTAACTGAATATCCTTCAGCAACCATTGGATTACCCTTCCATACAAATGTGACAATCGAGCCACTTATTGAATAAGTTCCATGACCAGACCAAATTGAGGAATCACCTTGATAGTAATCAGTATAATCAAATGTTCCATCACCGTTAATACGATATGCAACACTTCCAACCTGAGCAATACCACCACCTGAATATGATCCTTGTTGAAGATAAATACCAGGATTTAATTTGCTACCTCCAAAACCACCAAATAATGCCACCTTTAATCCAATTAATACAATTCCACAAATAACCAGGAACATTCCAGGAGCAATTCTTGCTGTTTCTTTCTTTGTTAACTTATAATCACTACCTGTTTCAGCTTTTACTTGCTTTTGCTTTTTGCTAGTACTAATCATTGTTGGTATAGCTAAAACGCCACCACCAAGCAAAGAAACAAGGCCAATAATCAACATCCAATTTATAGATCTTTCTTCTTTTTGTGATTCTGTTGCAATAATTTTTGCATCACTTCTATTAACATAAATAATTGGTCTTACAGCTTCAACACTATCAACTGATGCACATTTTTCATGTTCATCATGTCTATATGTTCTAACTGTGTCACTACCAAAATTAGCAAAAGTTGCATTAACATAATAATATGTATGCATTTTATTATAGCACCATGTAGCACCTTTTACAATCGTATAATCTGTAGGTAATCCATCATCGCCAGCAGAATTGTAATCTTCACGATTACCAATAGCAACATAATCATTAACAATAGTTGATTCATCATTACTTCTATAATCTATTGTGTTTTTATTAGAAAACAAATAGATACTTTTTTGTTCTTCTTCGCTAAAAGCAAAATTATAAAAATCATCATTTAACCATGAACGCATCTCACTATATCTCCAACTATTAGCAGGAGTATTCTCAGGTACACCCTCTGAAATATTATAATAAGTAACGCCCATTTTTATTTGTTGAACATTTTCTGCACTTAACCAGCAATGAGTATCAAGAAAATATCTACTCACCATTTTCACAACGTTATTTTCTTCATCATCAACCATTACTTTCCACTCAATTGGTTCCATCTTAAAATAATAAGTTGCTCCAGGAATAGGCTCACTTTCATCATTAAAAGGAATATAATCAGTGTTTGCAGTTTCATAATGGAAAGATGGATTAGCATTACTAACTTTTATGAATCTATCTTTTCCAGATGTATAAAAACCCTCTTCATCAGCTGTTACACTCATCTTAGACATTTCTTCATCAGTTGCTTTTGTTTGTGGATAATATCCAAACCAAACAACATCACCTTGTCTTGTCATTGTCGCCTTAGTTGAAGCTTTAATATTTACGCCTAAAACGGAAGCACCACACAAAACAAGAACAAAAGAAAGCACTAAAATTAATATTTTTTTCTTATTAATAATATTATTCATAAATGCCTCCTTTTTAATTCATAATAATTATAATTGAGAAATCACCATCTGGTACTACAAATTCAACATCGCATTCACCACCATATAATGCTCTCAAAATATTATTATTCTCATTACCATAACTTAAATAAACTTGTTTAAATCCAGTATAATAATTAGATTTAAATCTCAATTGTATTGTTTCACCTTTTTCAAAATATAATTCTAAATCATCATTAACTTCATCTATATATGACTGAGGAGTATATGTATCACCGATCAATACAATACGTTGTATCTTTGCTATAGTTTGAGAAAGGGTTAATTCTTGAATATAGGCATTATAAACTTCAATAACACAATTTACTTCATTAATTGATTTAAATGTTGCAAAAACACTAACATCACTATCTGGCATAACAAATGAATAAACATCATTATTTTGTAATATTTCTACTTCTTTTTCACTATTAACTAATTTATATTTTAAAGATGTTAAAGCATAACCTTCACTTGGTGTTGCTGTTACAATTACATTGTCACCTGGCATGAAATAAGCACCACTTGTTTGAATATTACCATTGCTTGCTTCTAAGCATTTAACTTTTTTACTTCCTTCAGGGCCATCATAATCCTTAAGACAAATGCTAATATATCCATATCCAGCTTCAAAACTATAGTGAGTGCTATCAATTTCCTTCATATCAATTTGTCTATGATTTGTTGAATCATAGAAGAAAACATAACTAATTTCATATGATTCATTCAAATAATCTATGGAAACAATAGTTTCTTTACATCTTATATTATCACCAATATTCACATTAACATTATTTTGTGTTAATGTAATTTTAATATAATCAGCTACATTATTTTCATCTTTATTTATACGACCAAGTGAATTATATTCATTACCATCTGGACTATACATAACATATCCGTCTTCAATACGACCAAATTCATGTGTACCACATCCTACCACACAATCCTCTTCAGGCATCGTAAACGAAAACTTATTATCACTAATTTTTGTTACTTCATAATATTCATATTCACCACTATCATTAGTTTGGGAAGAGCGAACATATACATCTTCATCTTCATAATAATACCATACAAGCTTGTCAGGTTGCATTGTGAAAACAAATGTATCCCCTTCAAGTGCAGGACTTGCAGTTTCAAAATTTATCCAACTAGATCCACTTCCATCCAAAATAACATTATGTCTCTTATTTCTAAAAATAACACGAAAAGTTACATCATGATCTGGCATTGTGAATGTTGAAGAATCTAAAAAGTCATAATCTAATACGTACCTTATTACTTCCCAATCTTTATCAGGAACGACATTAACCGTAACAATACTACCAGCTTGAAATTTATTATCAGAAAGAGAAACAGTTCCATTACCATCTTGTTCCAAATTAACACGATATAAACCTTTACCATCATCAGTAATATCATTTTTCTCAATTTCAAGTAATGGTGTTAAACTTATTTTGTCATTATTAACATCTTCCTTTGAATAAATGTTAACATCAATTTTACCTGATTTATTTGTTTCAATATTTTCAGTATTATTCCCAGAACATGCATATAGAAACATACACCCACATATTAATAAAAATACAACTATTATTTTTTTCATAATAAACCTCACATATAATAATTATATTATTACTTTACTTCTTTTTCAATAATCTATTATTCATTTAACCATATCTTTATAATTTTTAATACTTTTTTAAGAATAAAAAAAATGATGAATAAATATATTTATTCAATATTTTTTCACCATTTTATTATTTATTATGATTTATAATAATCCTATAATTATTAAGTCCTTAATCAAAATGTCCATTAATCCAAATACTTCACTAATAATCTTTATAAATAGATCATACATACTAATTCAAATAGAATGCTTTTTATATTATTATAACTTTATAATTATAACCTCAATCTATAATAGATATTGTTATAAACCATCAGTTGACATATTGATTATTTATTATAGTGGTTCAAAATCACTTGCACCATGCTTGCATAATGGGCAAACATAATCTTCAGGTAATTCATCACCTTCATAAACATAACCACAAACCTTACATACATAGCCTTTTTTCTTTGCTTCTGGTTTTGGTTTTACATTTGCTTGATAATATGTATAAGTCATAGTGTCTTTCTTATTAAGAATAATAGATTCAGTAACTTCACAAATGAACATATCATGTGTACCCATATCTATTGTCTCTTTAACCTTTAATGAAATTAAAGAATTACAATATTGAGTTAAATAAACTAAACCATTCTTACTTCTAACTACCTCAACACCTTCAAATTTATTCTTATCTCTTCCAGATACAAATCCATAATCTTGGAATACTTTGAATGGTGCATCAACATTCAAGCAATTAACATTTAAAATACCTGTCTTATTAATGATTTCACAAGTATAATTAGCCTTATTAACACTTACAGCAACAACCATAGGTTGTGATGTAATTTGTGATACAGTGTTAACAATACAACCATTATCTTTAACGCCATCATTTGTAGTAACAACATATAAACCATATCCAATATTGAATAATGCCTTAGGATCAACGCTAGCTTCTTTTTCATTTTGAATTGCTTTATATTCGCTTGTCATCTTAGCTGATACTTCATTAATTTGTTTAATTCCTTCTTCATCAATGCTTGATAAAATTCTTACAGTAGGTTCAACAAATTCGATATTTTTGCATTTTTCTAATTTAGCTTTCATTACTTTTGCAGCTGTTGGAGCCCATGATCCATTCTCAATTAAAGCAATTTCCTTATTTTGGAAATTTCTTTCAACAAGGTGATTAATAAATTCAGACATAAATGGGAATATTTCAGCATTGTAAGTAGTTGTAGCAAGAACAATCTTACCATATCTGAATGCATCTTCAACGCATTCAGCCATATCACTTCTTGCTAAATCATTAACAACAACCTTAGGCGCTCCATCTTCTTTTAACTTCTTTGCAAGCATTTCAACAGCAGCCTTAGTATTACCATAAACTGATGTATAGAATATAGCAACGCCTTCAGTTTCAGTTCTATAACTTGACCATGTATCATATAAAGAAAGATAATAGCTTAAGTTTTCACTTAATACTGGTCCATGTAATGGACAAATGATTTGAATATCAATTGAAGCAGCTTTCTTTAAAACATTTTGTACTTGAACACCATATTTACCAACTATACCAATATAATATCTTCTAGCTTCACATGCCCAATCTTCTTCAATATCCAAAGCACCAAATTTACCAAAAGCATCAGCACTAAATAATACTTTATCAGTCATATCATAAGTAAACATAACTTCTGGCCAATGTACCATTGGTGCAAACACAAATGTTAATTTATGACTACCTAATTCTAATACTTCTCCTTCACTAACTATCACTTTATTTAATGGTTCTTTGTGGAAGAAGTTTTTAATCATTGTAAAAGTCTTATTATTTCCCACAACTTTAACATCAGGATAAACTTCTAAAAACTTCATCAAACTTGATGAATGATCAGGTTCCATATGTTGAACAATCATATAATCAGGTTTCTTATCACCTAATACTTCTTTAATATTGCTAATCCACTCACTAGCAAAATGACTATCAACTGTATTCATAATAGCTATTTTCTCATCTTTAATAACATATGAATTATAAGCCATTCCATTAGGTACTACATATTGTCCTTCAAATAAATCGATTTGATGATCATTTACACCAACATAATAAATATCTTTTGTTATTTGTTTTTTCATTTTTCAATTACCTTTCTTTATTATTTATTTAATACATAATAGATTATATACTATTTTCTTCTTTATTCAAAGTTAATTTTTAATTATTCATAAATAAATACTATATCATAAGACATCAAATATATTTTTAAATATCAACCATATTTTACAATGAATTCATCATCTAATTCATATATGGTTTTACCATCAAAGAAAGGTCGTTTCATTATCTTTTTAGCACAATCAGTAAATGATTCACCATAAACATGTCTAACCCAATTTCTTGCTACATCATTATATTGTGAAGAAATTATTTTATATATTAAAATGGAAAATTTATCATTAATAATACAACCTGTAATAAAAACATAATGTCCTTTATATTTTTTTATTAAATTGATTATAAATTAACGTTTTGATTCTAACAATAATTATTATATTCATAATCATTAAAAAAGCATCTTTCACATATATCTACATGTAAAAGATGCTCATTAAAAATCATTTATTTATTATTTTCTTAAATCTTCAAATTGATAATTTACAGTTGGACCATATGTTTCAGCAATAAAATCTTGTACTTCTTTTTGAGCTAATGCTTCAACTAAAACATTAATCTTATCACTCTTTAAATCAACTGTCTTACAAGCAATTATATTTGGATAAGCTACATCACTGCTTTCACCAGCAATTCTATATTCAGTAGCTTTAGCTGTATTCCATGCAGTTAATGCATAGTTACCAGGAATAACTGCATATCCACCATCTTCTACTTCTTTGTTTAATAAACCAGCATCAATACATTTAATTGTAACATTCTTACTTGATTGATATACTGGGTTCTTAGCATCAAAGTTTTCAACACTGTAGCTATCTAAAATTCCTAAAGCAACTAATAATTTATATGCTCTCTCTACATTACTAGAATCATTAATGATAGCAATTGTTAAACCATCATAACTTTCAGGTTTAGTTTTACCATATAAATTTAATGGTTCGTTATGAACATAACATGCAGCAACAATATCATAACCTTTTTCACTTACTTCTTCATTTAAATAAGGAATATGTTGGAAATAATTTGCATCAAGTCCACCATCATTTAAAGCCTTATTTGGAGTTACATAATCTTGATATACTTTAACATCCAATTTATAACCCTTACTCTCTACATAATTCTTAACTGCAGTACTATTTAAAATTTCTGCATGTGGAGAAGGTGTAGCACCTACAACAATAACATTATCACTTTGTTTACAACCAACTAATACTAATAAACCTACAAATACTAATACGAAAGCTAATAATTTTTTCATCCTAAATTCCTCCTTTTATCAACTTTTTTAGAAATCCATAATCCACCTTCTTGGATTATTTGAACAACAATTACTACAAATAAGATACATACCCACATTCCAACTTTTTCAGTTCCATAATAACCCCAAGTGAATGCTTGATAAATTAATCCACCACCTGCAATATAACCCGCAAATGATGTATAACCAATAATAGAAACAACACAGACAGCAAAACCAGAAATTAATGATGGTCCTGCCTCAACCAATAATACTCTAAATATTATCTGAAAATTACTAGCACCAAGAGATCTTGCTGCTTCTATTACTCCATATGGAACTTCAGATAATGATTGCTCAACCATACGAGCAACAAAACCAAAAGAAGCAAATACAAGTGGTACTACCATAGAATACCAATTTCCACTCCATGAACCCTTACCAAATACTAAATTTGTAACAGGTATTAATACAATAATTAATAATAAACATGGAACAGATCTAAATATATTAACAATCGTACCTAAAATAGCATTAACTATTTTATTAGGTCTTAGTCCTTTTTTACTTGTTTCATGAAGTAATACACCCAAAGGTAAACCAATAAGATAAGCAACTGTTGTAGATACAATAGTCATCAAAACTGTCTCATAAAGAGCTGTGAATAAATATTGCCAATTCATTATATTGTTACCTCCTCAATGGATACACCATGATTTATTAAGAAGTCTTTTACTTTTTGGACATCTTCTTCATAATAAGGAAGTTTAATAATCATTTGACCATAGACTTTTCCTTCAGATACTTTTGTATCTGCATACATTATATTAACTAAAACATTACATCTTTCAATCAATAATGCAAGTATTGGCTCATCACTATTACCATCAAATGTAAGTCTTAATCCTTTTTCATCACTCATCTTTGTATTAATTTTATCTGAATAAATAAGTGATTTTGCAATAGCAGTTTTAGGGTTAATAAACACATCACTAAGTTTTCCCTTTTCCACAATCTCATGACCGGATAAAATTGCTACTTTGTTGCAAACACGCTCAATCACTGACATTTGATGAGCTATGATAATAATAGTAAGACCTAAATCTTTATTCAATTCTTGAAGTAAATCAAGTATTGAATTTGCAGTAGTAGGATCTAGTGCTGAAGTACATTCATCACAAAGTAGAATCTTAGGATTAGATGCTAGTGCTCTAGCAATAGCAACTCTTTGCTTCATACCACCTGATAAAGCTGATGGATAATAATTCGCTTTATCTTTAAGTCCAACTCTATCAAGCAATTTGAGTGCTGCTTCCTTCATTTCATTTTGATTCATCCGATTACCATTTGCTAATTTGTAAGGTAGCATTACATTCTTTAACACCGTTGATTGATTCATCAAATTAAAATCTTGAAAAATCATTGATACTTCTTTACGGTAATCCCTAACTTCTTTATTAGAAAAATCAATCACATTTTTATTTTGATAAATAATTTTACCATTATCAGGTCGTTCAAGTAAATTAATGCATCGAACTAATGTCGATTTACCTTCACCAGATAAACCAATAATACCATAAATATCGCCCTCACAAACTTCAAGATTTAAATCCGTAAGTACTTCATTAACTGTCTTTTTCTGTTTGAATGATTTATATAGATTTTCTATTTTTAATATTACTGTTTCTTTTTCCATCTACTTCCCCCTTATCATTAAAAATGGTGACCCAAGATAGGCCACCCAATTATTTCTAATTATTAGATTTATAAAGAAACATTTTATTTTCTTTATGGATTAAACCTGTCTTGATTATTTTCTATCACAAAAAATGTACATTCCCATGCACATCATCATACCCATAATCATAGTGTTATTTACTCTTGACATAGTTTTATCCCTTTCTTACATAGATTTTATATCTCTAATAAATCTTTGTCAATTATTTATCGATTGAAATCGTTTACTTTTGAAATTGGTTAAACAAAAAATAGTGGTAGTCTCAAAAAAAGAGACTACCACAAATTGATCACATACATAATTTTTTATAAAAATGCAAAAAAACTATTTTTTCATATGAAAATAATCTTATTGAACTTTTTCAAATACATCTTTTGAAGCACCACAAACTGGACATACCCAATCATCTGGAATATCTTCGAAAGGTGTTCCAGGAGCAATACCACCATCTGGATCACCTAATTCTGGATCATAAACATATCCACACAAACATTCGTACTTATCCATATTTTCCTCCTATTAATTATTTTTTTTATATTTTATTATCTAAATAGCGAATCAAATAGATTATTGTAATCCACCACCATATTGATTAATTAAGTCCTCAAAGAATGGAACAGAAAATACAACAGCTAGAATTACATAAACAATATATAATACAAGTGAAATAATAGCACCAGCAACAGATAATTTAATACCTAAACTTCTCATTGCATCAGCTTCCTCATCTTTTGCTTTTCCAGCTAGAATACCAAATACGACACCAATAATTGAGAATGTACACCAAGAAATACCACAAATACTTGTAGCAATAGCAACAATACCTACAATCTTAGATACTTTTGCAAATACCTTCCATACC
>JAFSVH010000138.1 GCA_017450215.1 Bacilli bacterium
AGCGTAATTCTGCATTTTCATCAGCTTTTTGTTTATATTCTTTATATTCTTTAGCTAAAGCTTTATATTTATAGCGAAAGAAATATGGTTTTTTATCTGCTAAAATCCTATTATAAAACATCTTTTCCTGAATTTGTTCAGAAGTATCTTTAGTTTCATCAATTCGCTGATACTGCTTACAAATAGTACCAAGAGTTTTTACATCTTCTCCTATTTTGGTTTTATCTCATTTAGCCTCATTAGTTTCCTAAGAGATAGACTATATCTTCATCCTAATTATTAGGAGGATGGCGCTTCCAAATAAGGAATTTCACCTTAAATGTACTCCCTTGTGGGATAGTCGTTACAGTTTACTATTAAAAGTTTCTTTTATTTCTAAAAATTTTTTGTATTTTCTTTCTAAATATATATGACTATCCTCATAAATATATTGAAGGAAATCATATACGTCTTTTTGGGTAGTAATAATAAAACGTTTAGTATTTTGATTACAATTAATTGCTTGATAATATGAAATATGAAAATTTGGGAAAATGTTTAATAATTCTTGTTTAGTACTTTCACACATGTATATAGAAGTAGTAATATTCATACTAAGAATTTTCTTTTTACCATAAATACCAAAAGTACCATCTCCATCAATTAATCCTCTCCAAAAATGTTTTTTTAATTCTTGAGGAATTTCATTATAATTAACATTTAAAGTTAAACTTTTCTTAGATGTTACCCCTAATTTATCTAAATCTTTTACTAATTCTTTACCATGAACTGTTAAACTACTAAAATTAGAATTACATTCTCCACCTTGAGGTAATTCTGTAGTAGCATTAAAATCTTTAATATCTGCCAATGTACCAAAAGATTCCTTTATATCTTCTAATAATTTCCTATCAATTGAATTAACTGCTATTTTAACAGAATATTGAGATGTATTATCATTATTTTCAATATTACCATCTGCTGCCAAAAAACCAAGAATATACGCTTTTTCTTCTGTATCAATATTTTTAAAATAATTTTGATTTGGCATTTTCTTACTAATTAGATTACACCCACATGATAAAATAGCTCTAGTTTTGCTGTTGATTGGTAATTTATCAGAATTTACAATAGTGGTATTACCACAATCACATTCACATAACCACCGCTTATTTCCTAAATATTGTTTTGCTACTAATTTACCCCATCTCATATTAGTTCTATCTATAAAATTCCAACCACCCATTTTATTTCCTTTTAATAGTCTTACCACGGTATTACCATGCTTATTATAAGTTTAGGCTTCACCGTTAGCCATATTATTATGACACCCTGTATTTACAGGTTCACCATCTTGTTTCATGTATGTTACCATACAAGCAGACGATAATTCATCTGACGTGATTGCGCTGCACATCCAGCTTTTAAACGATTACAAAGTACTTCAAATTCTTTAGAATTTTTATCAAATTCAGCCATTAATCCACAAATAGTAGAACAAGTGTTCGTAATCTGCCCAATTTGTGTACCAAAACTAAATGTATCTGTTGTAAACAAATCATCTTCAAATTGTTGATAATTAAATGTACCATCATCATTTATCCAAGTTTTTTTATGAGGCTTCTTAACATTATAAGTAACTACTCGTTGATTTGGATATCTACCATTAATGAAATTAATATTGTTTGTTGTTGATAAAATATCATAGTCATAATCACTTCCAGCAAAGTGCATTGTATGTTCATCATGGACATTAACAATTATTCCACTATAACTATACTTAAACCATTTGCTAGTTTGCTCGTTATCTATTAAATCAACAACATAATGTTCACTAAAATGCGTTAATGGGCTTCTCATACAATCTACTTGCTTTGTATTTCTATTATTCCAATATTGAGAGTAGAATTGCCCTCTTTTAAGTAATCCTTTAACTGGTTGACCTGTTATATGCTCCATATAAGCGTAATTATCTGGCACAATACATTGGAAGTTACCCTCAACTTGAATCTTACCCAAACATGCTAATTCAATTCTACGAATAATCATATCACGAATTTTTTCTTTCGTATATTTATCGTTTAATAAGTTATGTTCAAGTATTAAGGTTTTTAACCAATAATTATCTGAACTCTTTAGAAATTCTTCTAACTTAGTTTCTCCAAAACTTTCCCCCATTAAAAAGAGCAATGAATAATAAATGTTATCGTAACTAACTCCTTGAATATAATCAATGGTATCCTTACAAACATCTTCTATCATTTTATCATCTAAATCAAGAGTTTGAAGAAATTGATAATTAGTTGTTAAAACTCGTTTATCTTCTTTTGGAGCATA
>JAFSVH010000139.1 GCA_017450215.1 Bacilli bacterium
TGATATTTTTTCTATTAAACCAAATGTAATTACTCGTGACCTTAAAGGAAAAAGTTTTTTGATTTACGGGGAAAGAAAAAGTGGTAAGACAAGTAATGCAGTTAGATTCCCCAAGCCAATTCTTTTAGCGTCAAATTAAATACATAATAGAATATAATGTCTGATATTTATACAATAATTAGGAGAAAAGACAATCAAATAATTTGGCAAGATGGTCAGCAAGAAAAGATAATAGAATTATATAATCAAGGTAAAAGTTTAACAGAAATTTGTAATATTTTTAATATAAAAGCTTCAGAAACAATAAGAAGAGTATTAAAAAAGAATGGAGTAAAAGTTGTAGGTTTTAGAAATAAATTCCCATTAAATGAAAATTATTTTGAAAATATAGATTCTAATGAAAAAGCATATTGGTTGGGTATGCTATATGCTGATGGTAATATAAGTAATTATGATAATGAAGTAGCTTTAAGTTTAAAAGATAAAGAACATGTAGAAAAATTTAAAGAAGCTATAGGTGCTATTAATCATCATATTATACATATAGTTGATAATCGTTGGAAGTCAAAATGTCATATATATAAAGTTTATTTTAAATGTAGTAAATTAAAACAAGATTTGATAAAATGGGGCTGTATTCCAAATAAAAGTCAACAAATTGTTTCAATTCCTAATATTAAGCAAGAATATTTTTCTCATTTTATTCGTGGATATTTTGATGGTGATGGTAGTATTCATATAGGTAATAAAAATAATTATCGAATTTCATTTGTTGGCACTTATGATTTTTTAAAAGAAATTCAACATGTATTAAATGTTTCTACTAAAATAGTTCAAAATGGTGGAACAAATAATAAATCTTTTGTTTTTCAAGTAATGGGGAATCAGCAAATTTATCATATTATGAATTACTTATATACAGATGCCACTTATTCTACTGTATTAATTAGAAAATATAATAAATATCAAGATTTATGTTCTGTTTTGGGCGCTTCTCCCTTGAACTTAGAAATCTAAGGTGTATCTTTAACGTTTTAGGATTTACAGGAAATGGTAAATAGTAAAGATGCTAACAGGGAATGCTTTTAGGGGGATAACCTGACCCTATTAGAGAATCCTGTGCTAAGTCTTATTAATTTAATAAGAAAAGTTAAACGACTATCTCTTATGGAGAGTAGGTTTAAGGCGAAATTCCTTATTCCGAAGCGGGGGAGGATTTGTTTATACAAATCGTGATATAGTCTACATATAAAAATGTGTCGAAAAAGGTTATTCTTTCCTAGATGGTATTATTGCACAACCTATTAATACATGGCGTGAAGCACTTGAAGTTAAAAAGCAATTACTTAATGATGCAAAAGCGGTAGCTAACGGCGAAAAGGATTCTACAACTTTCCAAACAGTTATTGTTGATACTGCTGACCTTGCATATGATTTTTGTGAAAAGTTTATTGTAGATAAGGAAGGTATTGAATATCTTGATGAATCTACTAATATGAGAGCTTATCGTGCTCTTTCTCGTGAATATGATAAATTCTTCCAAGAAATTGTTAAGGCAGGATATACATTAGTCATTATTTCTCATGCTACATCTAAGCAATTAAAAGAAAATGGTGTTAAGTATGATAAGACTATTCCTACTGTACCTGACCGTGGTTTCCAAGTAATTTCTCGTCTTGTTGACGTTTGTGCTTATGCTTCTTATGAGAATGATGAAGATAAGAATAATCAAGTTAATTCTATGCTAACTCTGCGTGGTAGTAAGAATCTTGAAGCTGGTTCTCGTAATAAGTATATGTCTGATAAGATTCCTTTTACTTATCAAGCTCTTTGTGATGATATGGCACAAGCTATTGATAGACTTGAACATGAAGATGGTGCTACTATTTCAGATGCTCCAACTCAGATGTATCAAGATGTAAGTGAAAAGGTTGATTTTAAGAA
>JAFSVH010000140.1 GCA_017450215.1 Bacilli bacterium
GTAAGCAACCAAACCACACTGAAAGGAGATTATCTACCATGGAGATTTTATCACAATTCATCAATGATTTAAAGTCTTTAGAGAATAATATTTATTTAACTAATATAAATTTAGATGCTTTAGTCAATAATAATACTATTTTCTTTATTTTAATTTACCTCAATTGTATATAGTAGTATAGCAAACCATTATCTGGTACATATATAACAAACATATCAGCTTGACCAGTATTATTACTCTTATGCTTCCAGTAATATATATCATTCTCAAAATCAATTCTATATTCTATTGGAGCATATACATTAACATTACATAATTCATCATATCTAATTAATTCTTTCAAAAGTGCATTAAAATAAAAAGTGCTATTTCTATAAACTATTTTTTCTTCAGCAGTATTATAATAATTTTCTAAATCAAAACTATCCAGTTCCTTATTATATACAGCATAAACATTTCCTTCTCCTTGCCAGCCATATTCACTATATTCATATAATAAATTCTCACTATATATCTCTTCTCCCCATTTATCAGTTAAATATTTATTAATATCTTTAATTTTTCCACTAAATACACAGGAGTCTAAAACACATACTAAAAGAAGCAAAAATAAAAATAATATTTTTTTCATTATAACAATCCTCAAATATCTTAATACAATCTTCAACATTATTTTATTAAATTTAAAATGAATAGTAAAGTGTTTTTTAATTAATATCGTACCTAATTAAAATAATATTTATACTCCAGGGAATAAAAGATAAACAAAGTTTTTTAACATTTAAGCTGAAATAAAAATGTCCTAATTGGCAACTCAAAACCAATTAGGACACAATAACCATTATATAAACGAGCAGAATTATAGATAAAACCAGATTTCAAAACGTAGATATGTAGTATTTTTTATTAATTGAATAGATTATTAATATAATTATCTATTTCATCTAATGCTGAAGCGAAGATAATATCTTTATTATATTCATTAACTTCTGGCATGAATTTATCAGTTCTACCACCTTCATTATCACCTAAATTATAAGTCACTTCAAATCTTGCATTTGATGTAAGAGGAGATGCATAATCAATTGATGAAACCTTAAATTCATTTTTACTTGTAGTGAATCTTTTACCATTAATAACAAGAACTACATTAACTAATGTATTATCTTTATCATCAACACCAAAAGTCACAACATATTCATCATTAATCAATTTGATTTTCACATCTTTAAGTGCATATTTCTCTTTAGCAGTAGTAAGTATTCCTGTATATGGTAATAGTAAATATTCATCATTCAATTTAGCATATATAGCATAAATATATTTAGTATTTGATGTAAGTTTCTCAAACAAAATTTCCTCTCCACTATTTACCTTGATATATTCATTTTCTCTATCAACTAAGCAAATATAAAGGTCTTTATATTGTTCAATCATCTCTTCAACATCAACCTTAAGTTTAAATGAATCTAGCTTAATATCACTTGAGGTAATCTTTAAGATTGGAACCTTTACTACAACAAGTAAACAGTTACTATCACTTCTTGGATGACCATCAGAAGGAACATTCTTAATTTTGAATTCTCCATCTTCTAAAATACAAATAGTACTAGATCCACCACCATCAAGATTGAAAGCAGCAACTGCACCATAATATTTCATAATGGCAGCTTCTTCTTTTAATGTACAACCATAGCAATCAATATTAGCTTGACGGCCATCAACTTCCATTAAAATGATTGATCCATCTTCTCTAACTCCAACGAAAGTTCTTGGATGACGATATTCAGCTTTCGCAACACATTCACCATTAAGTAATACAGTATCTCCAGCACCAATTACATTATCATAATCAGCAAGTTCACCCACATAATAATATTGAACTCTAACACTAGCACCATTTACTAATTTTGCTTTTACTTCCTCATTATTAGTCTTAATACCAAAAAACTTATTATTAATTTCACCACTTCCAAAATTAGTAACATTACCGATACCATAAATAGATTCTAGTGAAAATGGTGCAAGTCTACTAGCTTCAATTAAATATGCACCTTCAATATTAAATGCTTCAGCTTTATGTTCTGTATTATAAAATGCCATAAAAACACTTGTTTCATTTTCACCAGGATCATTATTAATCTTATCAATATCAATCATGAAAACAATGTTTTCATCCTTATCTAAGATTTCAAGTCTTGGCTTATCACTGACTTGTGGTGTAATATCACCAATTAAAGTACCATCTTTAAAGCCAATTGCTTTAGCAGTTGAAGATACTTTATAATAATTACCCAAAGCAACTGTACCACCAGTTGTAGTATAATTATAATTTTTCTTAGAATTAATATCAAAGAAATCACCATTAATAGCACCAATTACTTTATATCCACTATGTAATGATTCAAAATCTTTAGCCATAGAAGTAACAGTATTTAATGTCCATTTACCATTAGTGAATTTAACCCATGGAACTACCTCAATACCTAAATTTGAATCAATATCTAAAAATCTAATATCATCTCCATAATAAGTGTTAGCATTAAACGTACCACTTGCTTTATATGAATCACCACCAGCAGCATAACCCATTATATCACTAGATTTATTTGTACTAACATAGCCCTTATCATGAACATATTTAAGTCCAAATTCTAAAGTCTTATGTTCTACTTCATGAGCTTTGACATAAGATGCATCACCTAAAACAAGGCTATCCATTATTTCAATAGTTTCATCTTTATTATTTTTTATTGTATCAGCATTAATAAAATTAATGTTAATAAATAAAGAAAAGATTAAGAAAAACAACAAAACTAATGCACTTTTTTTAATATATTTAGTCATATAAAACACCTCTTATCTAATATAATTATATATCATTATCATTCAAATACAAAGACAAATTATCTAAATGTTACTTTATTAACCCATAATTCATTTCTCATTTTTTCAAAGGCATTATGAGAAATCACAGTTTCATCTTCATGAATTTTAATTAAAGCAGTAAAACTATATAAGCATACTCCATCAATACCATCCATTGTTTGTAATAACAATAATTGATTAATCAGTTCATCTTCTTCAGTCTTCCAAGAATAATTATATTCATTATCAATAGATTTAGTTATAGAAAAACCAATATATACCTTACAATCAGGATAAGCTTTTGCAACCTTATTCCACCAAGATACAATTTCATGGAATTTATATTCTGGATTATTAAATGATGTATAGCATTGAGGAAGGATATAATCAATCCACCCTTCTTTTATCCACTTAAGTGAATCACAGAAGGTATAAGGAGTGTAGTGTCCACCTCTATGTACTAAAGCACCACTTTCAATATCTCCATCACCAGTTCTATAAACACCTGTAGGCGAAATACCAAATAATACATTTTTATTTTTTGTTTTGTTATAATTAGAAATAGAATCATGAAGTAATGAAATAAGTCTATTTACATTCATTCTTCTCCATTCTTCCTTATCTTCTTTCACATTCTCACTAAACCCATATTCACTATGCTCATTAATAAATTCAATAAATGCTTCCTGATCTGGATCATTCAAGATATCTTTATCTTCAATATTTCTATCCTTATTCAACAAACGATGATAGAAATAATCATCAAAATGAATACCATCAATATCATAATTATCTAATAATTCTAAAACAACATCATTAATATAATCTATTACTTCTTGCTTTTCAGGATTTAAGATAGCACCAAGTGACCCATTATCACTCGCTACAGTTAATAAAATATTATCACTATTTGATGCTGGATTAAGTGGATAATCTGCATATTTATTACTAACATCATCAACAGTTGTGTTAAGTGGTAGTCCAGATAAACTAATTCGATAAGGATTTAACCAAGCATGAAATTCAATTCCTCGCTTATGACATTCTTCAATAAACCAAGGAAGATAATTAAATGTTTCAAAATCTTCCTTTGTTCCATATTCAGCCTTAATAGGAGCAAGGTCAGTTGGATAAAAAGCATTATTATGCGTTCTCAAATGGAAGAAAACACAATTAAATTTATAATAATCAAGTAAATCTAATACCTTATTAAGTTCTTCTTTCATTGTAGTTTCATCATTACTTGGACTATAGCACTTAATAAATGAAGAAATCCAAACAGCTCTTAATTCATCTTTTTCAACATAAGTATCAGGTAGTTCAACCGGTGTTTGATCTTCATAGGTAATAACCTGATTATCATATATTAAATAATTATAATTAATTTCTCCAATCTTATGCCATCTAGCATCTAATCTAATATCAACATCATAATCAAAATTAACAACACCTTCAAATTGGTAATAATTCATATACCAACCTTGGAATTCATAACCTTTTCTACTAGCATTAGGCAATAATATTTCACTTCCATCCAATTTCACATAATCTTTATAATCATTATAACCATAATCTAAAATTAAATATGCAGTTTTTTTATCATTTTTCTTAGCATATAAATCAATATTACCCACCATAACACCAAGATTATCACTAGCTTGATTGATAAAATCTGAATCAAAATACCATCCATCAAACAATGGATCTCTTATTAATGGTAAATTAACATTATCACCAAATTTATATTTTATCATCTCATTATAGAATTCAGGTAAGCTATGAAACACCTCTTCACCACCATATGTATCAATATAAACATTAGGATCTTCAATTAAATAACGATAAAAATCTAAAGCACCATGATAATAATTAACATCATTATAACCAAATCTTTTATTTTGTTTACAAATATAATCCCTAACATAACTAGCTAATGGATACCATTTATCTTTATATTTATTACTATTTAAGAAATAATTATCATCAATTAAATCAATATCATTATCTTTTATAAGCTTATTAATTTTACTAAATGATCCACCTAAATATTTAGTCCATGTAGCTTCGATATCCTGATAGCCATGCATGAACAATATTTTGTTTTCTTTAGGATTAATAAAATCATAGAAATCTTCAAGAAAGTCAGAAAGCATTTCTTCTTTATTTTTATATTCTTTATTCAAACCATTATAAGAATAATTAATGTGAAAGAAGCCATCATTATCAGTATAAATTGCTTTTAATATCTTAGATTCTGTTATATTTGTATAATCACTGCTCCAACAAAAGAATTTTTTATCTTCTTTTTCATCTAATTCAGGTAATACTGCATCATTACCTTCAATTACAAATTGAGTAGATAATAAGCTACCATCTTCATCAACAAAAGAAATAAAATATTTATATTTACTAACCAAAATCAAATCTTTATAAATACAATTATTAAAATCAAATAATGTATCACCATCATACCAACCAACAAACACCTTTGTTTCATCATCATAAATATTCGGTGTTGCTTTTATTATAGAACCTTCATCAAGCTTAATGCTTATTTCACGCTCTCCATCAATAAAAGTAATATTATATTGATTTAATGGTATGATTGGATCTTCACATACATCATTATCATTACAAGATATTAAAAATAATGAAAAAACAATTGTAATAAAGAAATATAAATATTTAGTCTTCATAATTACTCCATCTATTCCTTAATATAATTATGTCATAATTATCATTATGAGTAAAGAAAAACCTATAATACAAAATCCTATATTCAATAGAAATTTTGATTATTATAGGCTTAAATTATTATAATTTTGTATATTTTGTATAAACACCTCTCGATTTATCAACCGGATATTTCTTTTCAGTCTTATCCATTTTTTTATTAACAATATCTATTGGATCACATCTTAAAACATTACACATTTGCAAACAATAATTTAATACATCAGCTAGTTCTTCTTCAACTTCACTAATATCATATTTTTCATCATTCCACTGGAAACACTCTAACAACTCAGCTGCTTCAATTGATATTGATTTAGAGAGATTTGCTGGTGAATGAAACTGATCCCAGTCTCTATCTTTATTAAATTTATCGATTCTATCTTGTAATAATTCTAATTTACTAATGAATTTATTCTCATCATATATTTCAATATCTGTATCTATATAATTTGTTTCATTTAATCGTATTTCACCATTATCATATTTCTCTTTAATTATGCCCAAAGCTTCTTCTTCACTATTACAATCTACGTCAATTTGTTTTTGAAAATATTCAGTTATTTCTATTTTAAAATTTTCCATCTTTTATCCTTTCATATAATTAATGATTTAATATAGTCATTTAATGCCTTATCTTCACAATAAATATAGCAACCTTTAATTCCTCTAGTTAATAAAACATAATATGTATTTCGTATAATTCTCTTAACCAATTCTCTATCAGTGTTTCTACAAAATGCTTTATCTTTAGTTGGGTGAGTTTCAGTATCAATTTGAATTTTACCATCTTTATAAATCAAATCTTTTCCAATAATTACACCACAATAATTCAAATCAATTCCTTGGCATGTATGAATACACCCAATTTAACTAACAGATAGCGGATCATTAGCCCATGAATATTCTCCATTTTTTGCAAGATTCCATTTTGCTTTAAACCCATCATCATATGAAAAATCAAATGAAGGACCATCTCTATCCTCACGTTTACTAACCCAATCATGAGTATATCCTGCAACGATTCTACATTTACCACTGAAAGAAAAATCATTCAATAACTTATTATTTTTCTTGCAAATATCATCTTGTTCAATCAAATCCTTTGCTTTAATCAAATCAAACATAGCTTTTGGAGAATCGAACACTCTAAAATCATAAATTAATTATATCACACTAATCAATAAAACCATTTCAAAATCAAAATAATTTAAAAATATATAAAAACAAAAGAAAAACCTATAGGTTTTTGTTGTGAACCCATAGGTATTCTTAATATTTTTATGAACCTAAATAAGCTTTCTTAATGTCATCATTCTTAAGTAATTCAGATGCCTTTCCTTCAAGAACAATTCTACCTGTTTCAAGAACATAAGCATAATCAGCAATCTTTAATGCCATTTTTGCGTTTTGTTCAACAAGCAAAATAGTAGTTCCAGCTTCATGAATTTTCTTAATAATTCCAAATACTTCTTGAACTAATAATGGTGAAAGTCCCATTGATGGTTCATCAAGCATTAATAATTTTGGTCTATTCATCAATGCTCTTGAAATTGCGAGCATTTGTTGTTCACCACCAGAAAGAGTACCAGCAATCTGATTTTTTCTTTCCTTTAATCTTGGGAACAATTCATAAACATCAGCTAAAGCTTCTTTAATTTTTTTCTTATCTTTTTGAAGAAAAGCACCCATTAGTAAGTTTTCATATACTGTAAGTTCTTGGAAGATTCTTCTTCCTTCAGGAACTTGACTCATACCAATACTTACAATTGTATGAGTAGCCATCTTAGTAATATCTTTATCATCAAATATAATATTACCAGTCTTTGATTGAATTAGACCTACAATGCTTTGCATTGTTGAAGTCTTACCAGCACCATTTGCACCAATCAAAGCAACAATTTCACCTTCATTAACTTTAAAATTAATGCCTTTTAAAGCTTGGATAACACCATAATAAACATTTAAATCATGAACTTCTAATAATGCCATTATTCGTCATCCTCTTTCTTTCCAATATATGCTTCAATTACATCTGGATTATTTAATACTTCTTCTCTTGAACCTTGAGCAATAACCTTACCAAAGTTAAGAACAGTAATTTCATCACAAATATTTGATACAAACTTCATGTCATGTTCAATTAAAAGAACTGTTAAATCAAATTCATCACGAATATATTTAACCATATCAACTAGATCAGCTGTCTCTTTAGGATTCATACCAGCAGCAGGTTCATCTAATAATAATAGTTTAGGAGATGTTGCAAGAGCACGAGCAATCTCTAATTTTCTTTGTTTACCATAAGGAAGATTATAAACTAAATTATTTCTTTCCTCATATAAACCAAAAATCTTAAGTAATTCTTTAGCATGTTCTCTCATCTCTTTTTCAACTTTCCATTGTCTAGGAAGTCTCAATATTGCTTCTGGTATACTACATTTATATTTTGGATTATTATGTAAACCTACCATAACGTTTCTTACAACACTCATATTATTAAAAAGACGAATATTTTGGAATGTTCTAGCGATACCTTTATGACAAATAGATTCTTGACTCAAGCCAACTAATTCTTCACCATCTAGATAGAAAGTTCCCCATGTAGGCTTATAAACACCAGTTAACATATTAAAGATAGTAGTCTTTCCTGCTCCATTAGGTCCAATAAGACCATAGATTTGACCTTTTTTAATCTTAATATTAACATCTTTGGCTGCAACAAGACCACTGAATGAGATACCTAAATCCTTTATTTCTAATACATATTGTTGATCATTAATTTGTTCACTCATCTTAACGACCTCCCTTATCTACATCAGGTGTAGTTGTTGATTCTTCAACATTCACATCAACACTCAAGACCTCATTCATTTCTATCTTTGTTGGAATTCTATCCCATTTATTGGCGTCATTTTTAATAATTGAGGCATCATCCTTAGGCTTGAATATCTTATTCATTAAATTCTTGAAATTATATTTATCTCTAAATGATTTTAATTTAGGTGCATTATTATAAATAACAATAACAATTAGAATTAATGAATAAAGAATGTTCTTTAAAACTGCTAAGTTTGGAGGTAACCAAGTAGGAAGCTTCAAATTTAAGAAGGTAATTAATGTAGCAGATAAAATAGATCCATTAACATTACCCATACCACCAAGAACTACCATAACTAGCACTTCGATTGATTTATTATAACTAAATGCATCAGCTGTAGGATTCTTACAGAATGCATAGATTACACCTGCAAGACCAGCAAAGAACGCTGAAATAGCAAATACAAAGATTTTATATCTAGTTACATTGATACCAGTTGCCTTAGATGCAATTTCACTATCACGAATAGCCGTAATTGCACGACCATGCTTAGAATATACGATATTTTGAATTACAGCTAGCATTATAAGGATTAAAAAGAAACCAATTATAAATAATTTCCTAACATCATATTGGATACCTTTTGTATCCATACCCATAACACCACCAAAGAAATTGATATTTCTAAATACAGAACGAACAATTTCTCCAAATGCAAGTGTTACAATTGCTAAATAGTCACCTTTTAATCTTAATGCAGGAAGACCAATTAACACTCCCGCTAAAGCTGCAGCAACACCACCAACAATTAAAGCAATAACCAAAAGGATAAATGATGATGAAATATATGGTTGTAATAATAAAGCAACCTTACCACCAATATAAGCTCCAATACACATAAATCCAGCATGACCTAAACTAAGCTCACCTAAGAATCCAATAACTAAGCCAAGTGAAACAGCAAGTAAAATACTAATCGCAATTTCATTTAAAGTAGTACATGTAACACGTTTCATACCACCAGATGAAATCAAGAAAATAACAATACATATTATTATTGCGACATAATTAATGTATTTTTTTGGTTTATGTTTTTTAAAGAATTTTTTAACTTTATCTTTATTACTTTTATGATATTTTTCTTGTAAAACAGTATCTTGTTCCATCATACTTTTTCCCTCCTCTTCTTTCCTAGTAATCCACTTGGTCTTACTAATAGAATAAGAATAAGAATACCAAATTCAATAGCTTCAGTATAAGGAGTTAAAAATGATACTTTTGCAGTAAACATTTCAATAATTCCAAGTAATACACCACCAGCCATTGCACCTGGAATAGAACCAACACCACCAATTACTGCAGCAGTGAATGCTTTAATACCAGGCATAGAACCTAGTGTAGGATTGATTTGTGGGTTCTTAAGTAGATAAAAGAAACTAGCAGCCGCAGCTAAAAATGAACCAATAGCAAATGTAATAGTGATGATACTATTAACATTAATACCCATAAGTTCACTAGCACCTCTATCTTCTGATACTGCAATCATAGCACGTCCTGTTTTAGAAAACTTAATAAATAAAGTAAGTCCTGCCATAATAACAATACAAGAAAATAAAGTAATCAATGTTGAAACTTGAATTACTAGACTACCAATATTGATAACACCTAAGTTTTGGAATAATGTAACGAACTTAGTTTGTGTACCAAAAATAATTTGAGCTAAACTTTGAAGTAAATAACTTACACCAATTGCAGTGATTAATACCGCAAGAGGAGATGCTCCTCTTAAAGGCTTATATGCTAATTTTTCCATAACAATACCAAAAATCGCACATAAAACTGCTGTAATCAATAATGCAATAATAGAATTATTTACAATACCAACAAATACAAATAGTAAGTATCCACCTACCATGATAATATCGCCATGGGCAAAGTTTAGTAGTTTTGCAATTCCATATACCATTGTATAACCTAAGGCGATCATCGCATAGACGCCACCAAGCGATAATCCATTTATCAATGTACCTATAAATTCCATAAAAATTCCTTTCTTTTTAAAAAATAATGCACCGCAAAAAATTTCATAATTCAAGAATTCTTTTACGGTGCACATATATTAATTATTAACTAATTTATAATTAATTAGTTTACAAAATATAAACAATTACAAACAATTATTCAGCATCAGCTTCTTTTAAAGTGAACTTAAGAGCTGATTTGTTAACTGTACCACTTGCATCCCAAGTCATAGGTTTTCCACCACCTGTAACGCCAGTGAATGTGAAATCAGCACTTTTGAACTTAGCTTCTAATAAAGTACCTAAATCTGCAACTTTAGCATCTTTAGTAACAGTGCCAGGGTTAGCAGCTTCAATTTCATTTAAAGCTTTAACTAATGCATAAATACAATCGTATGCAGAAGCACCAAATTGATTTAATGTATCAGCACCATATTTTTCTTTATAATTAGCAATATAAGTTCCAGCAGCACCAGTTGTAACGCTTGAATCAAAATGAGAAAGCATAGATACTTCTTGAGGGATTGAACTTAAAGAGAATCCATCCATAGATTCGATTCCATCAAATCCATCGCAACCAAAGAATACTACATCATTTGCAAATGCATTAGCATCTTTAGCTTGGCTCATAAATAAACTAGCTGGAGTATAATAAATAGGCATGAATACAAACTTAACTCCTGCTTCTTTTAAAGTAGCGATTTGAGTAGAGAAGTCTGTACCTTCACCAGTGAATGAAGTTTCAACTAATGTAACAGTTGTATCAACAGATGTCTTGAATAGATCAAAGATACCTTTAGAATAGTCATCATCAGCCTTATAGAATACACCGATAGTTTGATTCTTATAATTATCGTTTACATAGTTTGCAGCGTAAGCTCCTTGCTTACCATCAGCAAAACACATTTGGAATCCATTCTTTTCAGCTGGAACTTCATCGTTTGAAGCAGATGGAGTAATGAAGAATAGATTGTCATCAACTGAAAGCTTCTTAAATTCTAAGCAAGGTTTAGTAGTAACACAACCAAGTGATACTTGCATTCCCTTGTTTTCTAATAAATCGTAATAATTGCCTTGTACTTTTGTTGCATCATGTGCATCATCTAAAAATTCTAATTTCAATTTCAAACCATTAGCAAGTCCACCATTAGCGTTGATTTCTTCAACAGCCATTTTAGCAGAATTGTGAACAGCAATACCATAAACAGCAGCAGGTCCAGTAAGAGGTCCCATACCACCGATAACTAAATAATCTTCTTTTTCTTTGTCACAACCAGTCAAGCATAGTGAGAATACACTGACTAGTAACAAGACGGCAACACTTAAAACTTTTTTTAACATAATTTTTCTCCTTTATATAAAATAATTTTCATATAAATCTAAACATCGGCGGCAAGATATGAGTAATAAAAAAACTTCCATCAATTTGATAAATTGATTACCAAAAAGACAAAAGTTGATTTCTTGCTATACCACTCTTTGATAATGCTATCACATCACCAGTAACATAACGGATACTAACCGATTGATCTTAATTAAATGAAGGTCTCAATCTCCATTTGTTCAGACAACAACTAACAGAATGATTTTCACAAGTTATTTGTATTACCTCTCACCAAATGGTAACTCTCTTGAACAAATATGGTTTGCTACTCTTTTCTGCTCAACGTCTTTATTTATATACGTAAATTATACTAAAACTAAATAAACTATGTCAACGTAATTTCAAATGTAAACGATTGCACGCCTGAAAATAATTTGAAAATATCTTGAAAATTTGTGAAAAATAAATGAGGATAATTGCTGAAAACCAATATCTTTTTCAATACTATTTTCAAAAATTATCCTCACACAATTTATACTCACATTTTTAAAGTAATTATCTATTTCTTATAGCATCAATTGGCTTCTTCTTTGCATTCTTATTAACAGGTAAGAATGAAGCAATAAAAGCAATCACAATACATAGAACTAATAATAAGCCTATTTGTCTAATGCCAAATGAGACAATAGTAACCTGTAATGATGTCTCACTTCTCATAGCATTATTAATAATCAACGAAATTATGAATGTTGAAAGGGTAGAAAGAGCAAAATTAATCATCGCAATAATGAAAGCTTCTGAGAAGAAAATTCTAAATACATCATTACTTCTAGATCCAATAGCTCTTAGTATTCCTATTTCTTCTTTCTTATAGCTTATACTAGTTGCTATAAAATTAGATAATAATAAACTAGCAAATATGGCAAATACTAATCCAACATAGAAGAAAACTTGACCTAAAATATCAAAGATCTCTTGGAAACCGAATACTTCATCCACAACATTATTAGATAATTTATAATTAACATTGTTTTCTTCAGACAAAGTAATCTTCACAAGCTTATTTACTATTTCTCTTTTTGCATCTAGTTCACCAATAGCCATTTTAAATACTTCATAAGGATTATAATCAAAATATTCATTCCAGATACTATCATTTAATACCATATAACTATTATTATAATAGCTATTCATATAAGCAAGACCAACAACTTTAAGATTATATTCTTTACTTGTTTCAGTATTATCAGAATAATTATAAGTTGTATAAGTCAATCTAATATCAGTAGCAGCATACTTCTTATAAAAGTCTAAAACAATACTAGCATTTAATTCTCTAATTTGTCTTCCAATTTCAGTTCCTGTCATTGAATTTGTATTAGTAATTTCACCAAGTTCAATGATATAACTTACCATACTATAAATTTCAAATTCAGGGTTAAGCTTACCTGCTTCATTTGTTTTATTATACCAATAATCATAATCTTCATTAATAGCTTCTAATGCATAACGAACACTAGCATAATTACAATTAACTGGATTAATAGATGCAATAAATGAACCTAAACTATCATCTGAAAGTTTTACTAAACAATCAAATATCTTATATTCAGTACCCTTAATATTATATACTTTATTATATTCAGCTACTGAAGTTGCAGCCAATTCACTACTATAATCAATCTCATTTGCTAGCATTGAATACATAGCATAATCAGAAATAATCACCTGATTTTGTTCTAATTTAGTAATATTTCCTTCATTAATAGGAATAATATAATAATCATCATTATTATTAATTAATTCTAAGCAAGTAAATAAAGACATATAATATTGATAATGATAATCATTTAAATCAGTAATACTAGTAGGCATTAAATAAACAAAGCCATTATAAATATTAGCTAATGTATTGATTTCAGATAATTTTGTTCTTTCATTAAACCCAGGTCCTACAAACAATAAGCTATGCATTGAATTTTCTTTTAATGAATTAAGTTCTAAGAATAAAGCATAAAAATTCAAATCAAGATTAGCTTGAGGTCCATCATTTAAGATTTTGAATCTATCAATATTCATATTAGTATCAATGATACCTGTAATCTTATAATTCTTTCTTCCTAAATATAATGTTTTATTAATTAAATCTTTTTCATCTTTTATTTCAATAGATGCTTTATTTTCACCATTATCATCATAAGTAACTAATTTATTACCTATAAAGCTTTGTGCTTCGTATTTGGTTAATAATAATTCATCTTTACTTCCATCAGGAAGAGTGGAACCTTCAATTAGTTTATAGCCATATTTTTCTAAATCACTTTGGCTAAATTCAATTGAACCATAGAATTGTGTCGTAAAATAAGAATAATAATCATTATCATCATCACCATCAATTAGATTATAAAATGAATTAAAACCTAAAGATTGGAATTTATCATTATAATAAACACCCTTTAAATTAAGTCCAGTATCTTCATTAAGCTTATCAATTTCTTCTTGTGAGAAATTTTCAGCGCTATAATAATAATTATTATCATCTATATCATGTCTTACACTCTTTACAAAAGCAGCATAATCAATATCAGAATCAATAATACTGTTGATTGTGGTTTTTTCTAAATCATAGCAAGCAATTGTATCAGCTAGACCAAAAAAAGTGAAAGCTATGAAAGATAGTAAAATTGTAAATACCAATTTTACTTTCTTATATTTAAGTCCACTTGCACCAATCTTAAATGAATTTTTTAAAGATAATTTTGATTTAATCAATTTAAATCCTGAATTATCCATTTGAATATCTTCTTCATCAGTTGGTACGAATACATAATTCTTATTATTAATCTTACTTTTCACATTCAAATTAAGATCAACTGGTCCATGATAATTTTTAATATATTCTTTAATTTTTAAGAATTCTTCATCACTTAATGCAAAGCCATCATTAATATTAACTACATTATCTAGATAATTAACATTTGCCTTTACTTCTTCTTGCTTCTCTCGATTAATATCTTCTTTTTTAAGTGTTACGTCACTAATAATTTTACCATCAGCAAGTTCGATTATTCTATCAGCATAACGCTCACTAAAATCACGGTCATGAGAAACAATTAATACTAATTTGTCACTTGATAATTTCTTTAATGTTTCAAAAATTGCTTCACCTGTTTTACTATCTAAAGCACCAGTTGGCTCATCAGCCATGATAATATCAGGATTTTTAACTAAAGCTCTTGCAATAGCAACTCTTTGCAGCTGTCCACCAGATAATTCATTAGGCTTTCTATCACCATAGCCCTCTAAATCTACTTCTTCTAAAATTCGATTAATTTCTTCATCGCTAGATGGTTTACCTTGAAGTTCAAGAGCTAAAGCAATATTACCACCAACGCTAAAATCTTTTAAAATATTATATTCTTGGAAAATAAAACCAATGTATGTATTACGATAACTATCGTAATGCATCTGTTTAAAGCCTCTAGCAGCTTCTCCTTTAATGATAAATTCACCAGATGTGAATGAATCAAGACCACCTAAAACATTTAATAATGTTGACTTACCACTACCACTCTTACCTAAAATAAATACCATTCCTTTATCAGGAAGTTTTAATGAAATATCATCAAGTGCTGTAACAGGAACACCTTTTTTAGGCTTATAAATCTTTGTTAAATGGGTGATTTCTAACATAATTTACCTCCTTAACACAATAGACATTAATAAACTTTTATGCTCATTAATGCCTATTTTTATTTTTAAAAATTTATTCTTTAATTCTTCTCAACAATCTTATATACACCATTTGATACATTAGTTGTACATAATTTAATTAATTTCTTAGTTTCATTAATGAAATCATTTCTCTTTCTTTCAAGTTCTAAGAAATGACTTACACAAACCCAACTCATCTTATTCAAAGTCAAGAATTCAAGCACATTATATAATGCATCTGTTCCTTCAGCTTCTCTTGTTGATTGGAAGATTTCATTAATGATAATCATAGAATCAGTATCAGTTTCATCAAGAATAAACTTTAGTGCTCTAACTTCAGTTTCGAATCTACCACCATCAAATTCATGACTTTCTTTAGATGCATAGCAAGTAATAACTTGGGATTGAATCTTCATATCAGCTTCTTTTGCACAAACAAACAAACCAGCTTGAGCAAATACTTGGTTAATACCAATAGATCTAGTATATACAGTTTTACCTGTATTATTTTCACCTAAAACTAAAACACCACCATCATTAATATTTAGATGTAAATCATTAGGTGTTACCTTGATTGGCCTATGAGCTTCTAGATATCCCTTGATTGCTAGATATGGATCAGCTAAATCATGAATATAAATTGCATCATGATTAAATTTAGGGAAGCATAAATTAATTCCTAAATAATCCATATAGTCTTTGTATTTCAAAGCAAATTCAAAGAATGGTAATTCTTTACTAGTTTCACTAAATACAGAATATAATTCTTCAAAGATACTAGTCAAAATATCAACAACTTTATTACTTGAAACAGAAATAAAATATTCAAGCTCAAACATTGTCTTTTGATTAATATCAATATTATTGCAGCCATAACCTTTTTTAATTCTCTTTCTATCTGGTTTAGGCATATTATAATCATCAAGGAAACTTACATCAAGGATATTAAAACGATCATTAGATGTTACTCTAAAATTATAATCTAAGCCTTTACCCCTAATCAATTTTTCCATCAATGCATATAATTCATCACTACCTTTGTTATTAAATACAAACAAAATGTGATCCTTAAATTCTTTTAATCCTCTTGATTTGAATTCATATTTTCTTAAAGCACGTTCAAAATCACGATATAATTCTAATACAGAAATAATGATATGAGCATACTTTAACAAAATAATTCCACTAACATTATAATTTTTTACATCGAACGTAGAAAAATATTTATTAATAGATATTTGTTCTTTCTTTAAAGCTTTATATTCAGTTCCTAAATCATAAGCTTTTCTAAAAGAATCTTCAATATCTTCATATAAATAACGATAACTTAAGAAGTCTTGAATGATTTCTTGTCTATAAATTAAATTCTCTTCATTTTGTTCAAATTCATAAAGAATATCAGTAATGAATCTTCTACTATCACTAGTAGCAACTACATTATCAACAACTTCATCAATGTGTAAGTCCACAATACTATTGTGAATCTTACCACCAACATGTTCAAAAGGATGTAAGAAACTATTTATCTTCATTTACTTCACCCTCCTTTTCTTCTTTACTTGCTTTTAAGTCTTCAAGTCTTGTCATTAATTGATCTCTTGATAAACCATATTTTCGTAATATGTCTTCAGCATAACTATTAATTACATTACCAACACGTCTAATCTTGAATGTTCTACGATTGTTATTTTCAGGATCTACAACTGGATTTAATAAAGCAATCTTAGTTCTATCAATAACATCTAACAATTTTTGTTGATGGGTAATAAAAATAAGTGGCACTTTCTTTTCATCAATTTCCTCAAGTAACTTCAAGCTTTCTTTTAATGCAGTATCTTCATCTGTAGATGAAAATGTTTCATTAAGTAAAACTAAGCAATCTTCACAAAAATCTTCTCTAATTCTATCTAATCTAACAATTTCATCATGAAGTCTACCATAACCAACTACATAATTTTCATCATTTGGAAAATGAGTATGAAGATATTTTATTGGATTAATGCAAGCATAAGTAGCAAAGCAATAACCAACACTATTCATTATAACAAAATTAGCACCAATACTCCTACAATATGTAGTCTTACCACCACCATTAGCACCAGTAATAATTTGAACATGTTCTGCTTCATTCCAAACACAATCATTAGGTGTAATTTTATGAGCATGTCTCATAATAGTAATATCTGATAGATTCTTAAAATCTGCATAATGTTCATTATTAAATGTTACTTTACTAAATGCAACATCATTAGATTTAGCTTCTTCAAATAACATTTTGAACTTTAAATAATAATTCAAATTATTAGAAAGTATTTCAAAATTATAATTACATTCATCACTATAATTATAAAAGAATTTTCTTATTAATGAATAATCCTCACTAAATACATATTCATAACGATTATAGAAATAAGAATCCATAATATGACGTGAATAATTAGATTCTCTCATAATAGGATGAATAGTAAGTTTATCAGCATAACTTAATAATAATTCTTCTATTGTCTTAACACCTTCACTAGTTTCATTTGTATTTTCATACATGTATGGTTCATCATGAATAAATGAAATAACCATCTTTGTCATTTTTTGAATTGATGCTAAACATTTATCAACTTCAACACCAAAATTGATGAATTTCGCATCATTCTTCATTTCACTAAAATATTTCTTCATTTCATTTAGTTCATTAGATTCAAAATTCAATTCATTCAAGATGTTACTTCCTTCATTAATAAAGTTAACATATCTAGAATAGAAAATAACAATACTTATATAACTCTTTATATCACTATCACTAGAAAGATAAGATTTAAAAGAATCTAAGCAAACATCACAAAGACGTTTAAAAGCTCTTAAATTATCTTTATCATCATTTAAAAAATCAGTAAAGATAGCTTGACGTCTTAATATTTCATCTTTATCTACTAAGAATTCCATTACATCTTGTAAATCCATCCAGCTATGATCATAAACTTCATCAAACAATGTAAGTATTCCAATATCATCAAATAAAGTAGGTTTAATTTTACTTAAATAGTTTTTAGTGTTAATTAACTTAAAATCCATATCTTTTATTTCCATACATACTTCCTTTTCTATTATTATAATCTAAAAATAATTAGAGACGATAATAATCCAAATTACTACAAATTATATTGTATCATATTATTTGTGTATATGAAAACAAAATTAACTTTTTTAATAATAAATTAAGATAAAAACAATAAAAAAGACACCATAAAGAGGGCTTTTTGTCATGCACACATTATGTGCATTTTTATTTTTGAAAAATTATCAATAAAAGTATTGATTTTTCTTATCTAATTTTATACATTGTGAATTATAGAATTTTATATGTTATATAAAATGCCCAAAGTTTAATAAAATTAATTCAAAATAAAAATTTATAATCTTATTTAGAATTAAAGTGTATAAATATTTATATATTTATTTATTAAAGTTCTACTTTTTTACCAGGTCTAGGTAAAGGTCTTAAATTAGTCATGATAATCTCCTTTACAAAAAATTAATATTAAATCTTTTCAATAATTCTAAGCTTAGCACTATGTGCTCTATTATTATCTTCTAATTCACCATTAGATGGAACAATAGGCTTAGACGTTATTAATTTATATTCACGCTTAATCTCTGATTCTCTTAGAGGAACTCCTTTAGGAACCTTTACATCAACAGCATTTTTAAATGATACTTTTACTATTCTATCTTCTAAACTATGGAAGCTGATAGCACAGATTCTACCATTTTTATTTAATAGATTTAAAGCATCCTTTAAAGATCTTTCTAAAACATTAAGTTCATCATTTACAGCTATTCTTAGTGCTTGGAATACTTTTTTAGCAGGATGTTTACTTGCTCTTTTCACAAAAGCAGGTAAACTCTTCTTTACCACTTCAACAAGCTCAAATGTTGTTTCAATTGGTTTTTTATTTCTTTCTCTAACGATATTTTTTGCTATAGATGAAGCATATTTTTCTTCACCATATTCATAAAATACCCTTTTTAATTCACTTTCTGAATAACTATTAACTACATCATATGCAGTTAAATAACGATCTGTATCCATTCTCATGTCAAGTGGAGCATCTTGATTATAGCTAAATCCACGTTCCTTCATGTCAAATTGGAATGAAGATACACCCAAATCGTAAATGATTCCATCAACTTTATTAATATTTAATTCTTTTAATACATCTTTCAAATTGACAAAATTAGCTTTTACTACTTTAAAATTATCACTTATTTTACTTAATACAGAGCTACCTCTAGATATAGCAAAATCATCTTGATCAATTCCAATTAATAATCCATTCTTATTTAATCTTTTTAAGATTTCACTAGAATGACCAGCGCCACCCATTGTACAATCTACATAAATACCATTTGGTTTAATATTTAATCCATCAATAGTTTCATTTAATAGAACTGGGATATGTACGAATGAATCGCTTTCGATTACATCTTGTAATCTTCTTACTTTACTTGCGATAAACATTAATACTCAATACCTTCGCTTTCTTCTTCTAGCTTACCTTCAGTTTCAGCTTGATATTTTTCGTATGTTGCTTTATCCCAGATTTCAATACGACTACCACTACCGATTACAACACATTCTTTAGTGATATTAGCAAAAGGTAATAATTCTTTTGCAATTACTAATCTTCCTTTAGGATCCAAAGTAGTTTCATAACTACTACCAAGGAATTCTCTTTGAAAATATCTATTTGATTTCTTCATAATTGATAATTCTTCAATCTTTGAAGATGTCTTTTCCCAATCAGTACGGTTAAATAACCATAAACATCTATAATCCTGATCAATACTTTGAGAAATAACGAGATCAGTCTCTAAATATTTCTTAAAGTTTGTAGGTATATTCAATCTATGACTATCGTCCATATTAGGATAATATCTACCCATGAACATAAGACCATTCCTCCCGTTTTTTCCCTAATTTTACCAAATTATATCCATTTTCGCCCATTTGGTAGTTTGATTATAACATCATAAAATATTTATTGTCAACAACAAACTAAAAAAATTTTAAAAAAATAAAAAAAACTTTATATTTTTTTTCACATCCCATAAAAACTGTTTATTATTAATAATCAATTATCTTTATTTCAATCTTTACACCAAAATATAAGGGTGTTAGAATATGTGTATTGGGGGAGGAAATGTTATGAAAAAATGTAATGCTTGCGGAAGCGAATTTGAAGATGATGTAAAATTCTGTCCAAATTGTGGAAGCGAATTGGAAGAAAAAGCTGAACAAGAAGTTAAACAGGAAGTTGAACAGGAAGTTGAAAAAGTTGAAGAAATAGTTGTGGAAGAAAAAAAGAAAAGTACTTTCAAAAAAGGAAAAAGCGTAACAACAATTGTCTTCTTTGTGCTTAATCTATCAATGCTTCTTCTATTATATACTCCAGGAGCAATGATTGGGGTAACTGGTGCTGTTATATTTAGCACAGTAATCTTAATAATGGGTATTGATGCATTAGTTTCAGCTATCAAGAACAAAAAGATTGGTTTTATTGTTGTCTTATCTCTTGCTGATATATCAGGATTATTTGGTGTAATGTGGTTCATATTGTTCATCTTAGATAGTCTATAAAAAAATAGTGGGTTAGTAATCTTTTGATTTGTCTAACCCATTTTTTATATTTTTGAATTATCGATATAATACAAAAAACACTTAATCTATTACATATAATTATATATTTATTTACATTGCTATATTTTATTGATATAATCAAGTTATGAGGTGATTAAGATGAAATATTGTATTAATTGTGGAAGCAACATAGAATATAACAATATATTTTGTCCATTCTGTGGAAAAAAACAAGATATAAAAATAATAAACAATAATACCCAATTAAATAATATAGATGTAAATGATGATAAAATCATTACGATTAAACAAGAAATATCTATTAGTTCAAAAGAAATTAATAATAGCAAAAAAGATAATAGTCCAAAATTCAAACTTGCTCAAACAATAACTGCAACAGTATTTTGGTGTATTCTAGGATTTGTTTTTATTTTATCTATCGAATCACCAAATAGCTTTCCATATCGAGACTTACCATTTCTATCATCAATAATATTTTCTTGCCTCTTCTTGCCTTTTTCGATTATTGGTTTTGTTTCAGCACTAAGATCAAAAAGTGTTAGTGGAATTGTATGGACATCAATTCTTCTATCAACATATATAGCAATTGTTGCAATTTCAATTAATGGTGGTTTTTAATAAACAATATGAGGTGATTAAGATGAAATATTGTATCAATTGTAAAAAAGAAATAAATGATAATGCTAATTTTTGCATTTATTGTGGTGCAAAACAAGATGAGCAAAATATTGATGAAGTTAAACAGGAAGTTAAACAAGAAGTAAAACCAAAATTCAAATGGTGGGCATTAATTATCGCTTATTCTATTTTATTACTTGCATTAATATTTATAACTATTGCAATAATAACTAATATACCATTAGAAGCAACATTTGGATTCATGACATATCTTATTCCTTTTGGTATTATCTCAATCATTTCAGGAATGAAAACCAAAAACAAATATGGTTTAGCATGGACAGTTACATTATTCGGATTAGTATTATTAATTATATTAGCTATAGCACTTTTAATGTAGACTTTATTATCATAAGATTATAAAGTCTTTTTTATTTATAAAGCAAAAATAAAAGCACCTCACTTAAGGGTGCTTCATTTAATGAACACTAGATAATCGTCCTGAATTATCTACAAATTCACTTTTGATAACATAATTAATAAATTAATTATTTATCTTCTTTTTCTTCTTTTTCTTTAACGTTCTTTACTTTCTTGCCATCGTAGAATCCACAGTTAGCACAAACACAATGAGATTGTACAACTTCACCACAATTTGGACAAACGTTTAAGCCAGGAACAGTAATTTTGTAATGTGTTCTTCTTTTACGACCTCTAGTCTTAGAGATCCTTCTTTGAGGACAAATAGGCATAATTGGCCACCTCTTTCTATATATATTTGTTTACGAGAACAAATCTCAAGATTTAAAATAATATTCAAGTTTTATTTATAAAAATCTTCTGGGATTTGATCTTCTATTATTGCACTAGTGCCTTCTTTAAATACTCTCATTGGCTTTTCAAGATAAATATTTTCCCATATTACATCAGTCAAATCAATAGTGTTCTTCGTGATTAATATAGTATCATCATCTTCATCGCTTTGATATGTATCAAACACTTCAACAACGTCCATATCTATTGGATAATCGACAGGATCTAATGTTCTTGCACATTCTAATGTTAACAAACATTTCAAATTCATTTCGAATGAGTATCTATCATCTCCTAGATGTGTACAAACACCAGTAACATAACATTTACCAATTCCTAAAATATCATCAATATTTTCAATTCTATCAGAAAAATCAATAACATCTTCAAATGAATAAGGACTATTTGTCGATTTATAAAGTTGTGCAAGCGACCATTTAAGCATATAGATATCCTCCTATATGTTTGCACAAGTTTCTTCACACACTAATGCATAACGATTATACACCATTATAGAAAAAAAGTCAATTGTTAATTATATAAAAAAATGAGATAGCGTGTATTTACACTTTCTCATTATTTATAATTATTGAATTATTTTATTTATAATCTCATTAATCCCTATTTTTTCAACAGTACTTGTCATAATACAATTATCAATATTCAATTTTTCTTTAATATTTTTTATTGCCCTTGGTCTCAATGTTTTACCAATTTTATCACACTTAGTACTTATAACTATAACATTAACATTCATGAATTTTAGATATTCATACATTAATATATCATCCTTAGTAGGACCAACTTTAGTATCAACAAGTAAAAACGCAATTTTAATATTCCCACTCTTCTTTAAATATTCTTCAATATAAGCACCAAAATTACTTCTTTGCTCTTGACTTCTTATAGCATAACCATAACCAGGTACGTCAACAAAGTAATATTTATCATCAATATTAAAAAAATTTAAACAAACAGTCTTTCCAGGTTTAGATGATACCTTTGCAAGAAGTTTTTTTCCAGTTAAAGCATTAATCAAACTACTTTTACCAACATTACTTCTTCCAAAGAAGACAAATTCTGGTCTTCCATCTTTATTTGGATATTGTTTTTCACTTACAGCACTAATTACATATTCACATTTTTCAAACATAATTAATACTCCTAATAATAGATTAGTATTCTGTAAGCCTCGTTCTGTAAACAAATTTTTTAAAAAACTTGTTTTGTAATCATTTATCTAAGCAAAATATTAAATTTTACTTCCCTTCATAATCTTCATTTTTATTCAGGGCTCCCCTACCAAATTTGGGTTTCTAGCTTATGGAGTTTACCCGTTCCATTCTTTTGTTTCCAAAAGACTCGTCTCTGTGGCACTTTATGAAGATAACCATTTAACAGGTGTACTTCGTCGTCACCAATCCCTTGGTGCCTTGATTTATCATCAAGCATAAACACTACAGCATCTCAGCTGTGCTAGCAAGGACTTTCCTAACCAGTAAAAACTAGCTCGATTACACGAATACTATAATGATTATATCAATTGTTTATATTTATTTCAAGATAGGATAATTAAAAATCCCATCCAAGTATTACTTAGATGGGTAATGATTATTAAATATTTAAATCACCATTTGTATATTACATTGAGAAATTCTTAAAATAATTTTGAATCAAGATGAATGGAGTTCCTTTATCACCGCTACCACTAGTAAGGTCTGCTAAAGATGCTAAAAGGTCTGTAAGTTGTCTTGGTGTAGTTCCTTGACTCAACATGTTATTAGTAAGATCTGCATCTTTATGTCTAATTACTTCCTTCATTGCTTCAACTAATTCTTCACCTTTTAGATTAGCAAGATCATTATCAGCTAAATACTTAAGTTTAATTTCATTAGGTTTACCAGCTAAACCAGCAGTAAAACCAGGAGAACATACAGGGTCAGCAAGCTCCCAAATACCACCAACTGGATCTTTAAAAGCACCATCACCATAAACCATTACTTCTAACTTTTTACCAGTTCTCTTTAATAATTCTTCTTGTAAACCATATACAAACTTTTCGCAATCTCTAGGGAATAATTTAACACTATTATTTGTTGCTAAATTGCTACCTAAAACACCATATTTTTCATTATATCCACTTCCATCAACACTTTCAGTCAATATTTCATCTAGTGACACAACCTTTTTAGCTCCACCCTTTAATAATTGACTCTTAGTAATCTTTCTTGTATGAATGTCAGCATTTATAACATATTTAGTATATTTCAATATTTCACATGGATTATTAGCAAGAATAACTTGGCAATCTCCACCAGCAACACGATAATATTCTATATAATCAACACCAGTAAATGTATGTCTTACATCACCAAATAAATCCTTAAATTCTTTTTCAGTAAACACATCTGTATAAGGATTAACTCCTTTTTCCATAATTTGCTCAGTAGTAACAAACTTATTACCAACTTCATCTCCAGGATAAGTCAATTGAACGATTAACTTCTTTGCTCCTTTTGCAATTCCCTTTAAAATCATTGAGAATCTATTTCTAGAAAAAATAGGAAAAATTAATCCAACTGTTTCATCACCAAATTTATTTTTAATGTCCTTTGCAATTTGATCAACTGTTGCATAATTTCCTTGTGAACGACCAACAACAGCTTCTGTAACTGCTACTACATCACGGTCTTGAAGTTCAAATCCTTCTTGCTTTGCAAGACCAGTAATACTATCTGCTGCAATCTTAATTAAATCATCGCCTTGTCTAATGATTGGAGCTCTAACTCCTCTTGAAATTGTTCCTTGATAATCCATAAAAAACCTCTCTTTTTTCAAAGTACGTAATAAGTATAACATAAAAAATATTTATAAATAATAAAAAATGCAAATAATACGCTTACATATCATATAAAAATTTAAAAACAAAAAAAGAATAGACAAACATCTGTTTCCATCAGTTTAATCGTCTATTCTTTTATTAAATCATCACATATTCTTATCTCTTATGAAGTCTCTTCTTCATATCAATAGTGATAATTTTAGGTTCAGCTTCATTATCACTTTCTTTACTAGCCTTTGGAAGTAATGCTTTATGAGATAATTTAATTTTACCCTTATCATCAATTCCAAGAACTTTAACAGTCATCTTATCTCCTTCTTTACAGAAGTCAGTAACTTTTTCAACTCTCTTGTTATCAAGCTCAGATACATGAACCATGCCTTCTACACCTGGCCATAATTGAACGAATGCACCAAATTCCATAATCTTAACTACAACGCCATCGTAAGTCTCACCAATTTCAACTTCTCTTGTTAAGTTTTCAATCATTTCTTTAGCTTTTTCAATCCATTCACTATCGCTATGCATAATGAATACTCTACCATCTTGTTCAATATCAATCTTAACACCATTGCACTTTTCAATGATTTCATTGATAACTTTTCCACCGCTACCAATTACATCTCTAATCTTTTCAGGATTAATTCTGATAAGCACAACTTTTGGAGCAAATTTAGATAATTCTGGTCTAACTTCAGAAATAGTAGTAGCCATATGATCTAAGATTTGCATTCTTCCGACTTTAGCTTGAGCTAAAGCTTCTTTTAAGATTTCTTTATTGATTCCTTCAATCTTAATATCCATTTGTAAAGCAGTGATACCTTTTCTTGTACCAGCAACCTTAAAGTCCATATCTCCATAATGATCTTCCATACCTTGAATATCAGTAAGGATAGTATAATTATCACCTTTAGTGATTAATCCCATTGCAATACCAGCAACTGGAGCCTTAATTGGAACACCAGCAGCCATTAAAGCCATAGTACCAGAGCAAATTGAAGCTTGAGATGATGAACCATTAGATTCTAAAATTTCACTTACTACTCTAATTGTATAAGGGAATTCATCTTCAGATGGAATAACTTGTAATAATGCTCTTTCAGCTAAAGCACCATGTCCAATTTCTCTTCTTCCAGGTGAACCATATTTACCAATTTCACCAACTGAAAAGTTAGGGAAATTATAATGGAACATAAATCTCTTTCCTTCTTCTACACCTAAACCATCAATAATTTGGAATTCATTTAATGAACCTAATGTAACAACACCTAAAGATTGAGTTTGACCACGAGTAAACAATGCTGAACCATGAGTTCTGTCTAATACATCAACTCTTGATGATAATGGTCTAATTTCAGCAACTTCTCTTCCATCAGGTCTAATCTTTTCTTCAGTGATTAATCTTCTAACCTCATCAGCAACGATAGCTTCTAATAATTCACTAACATATTTCATGTTTTGATCATGAACTAAAATTTCTTCATGCTTCCACATATCTTCAAAATATGCTTTAGTGTTTTCACCGATTTCATCAATCTTAGCATAACGTTCTAATTTTTCTTTAATAATTACTGCTTCTCTTAAATCTTTTTCGCAGTAATCTCTAATCATCTTTTCAATATCTTCTGGAATCTTATGTAGTTCAACAACTACTTTTTCTTTTCCAACTTCTTTAATAATTTCATTTTGGAATGCATTTAATCTCTTGATTTCTTCAAAACCAAACATTAAAGCATCTAGCATATCATCTTCACTAACTTCTTTACTTCCAGCTTCAACCATATTAATAGCATCACTAGTACCAGCAACAATTAAATTAATATCACTTTCTTCAGCTTCTGAAGTAGTTGGATTAATAATAAATTCGCCATTAACTCTACCTACAGTAACACCAGCAATTGGTCCATTAAATAGAATATCTGAAATACATAATGATAAAGATGCTCCTAACATAGCAGCCATACCACTATTACAATCTGGGTTAGCAGATAAAACAGTATTAATAACTTGAACTTCATTTCTAAATCCATCAGCAAATAAAGGTCTGATTGGTCTGTCAATTAATCTTGAAGTCAAAGTTTCATGTTCAGTTGGTCTTCCTTCTCTCTTCAAGAATCCACCAGGAATCTTTCCAGCAGCATACAATTTTTCTTGATATAAAACAGTTAATGGAAAGAAATCAGCAGTTGATGCATTCTTTCCTAATACAGCAGCACTTAAAACTGCAGTATCATCAAATTTCACAAGACAAGCACCATTAGCTTGCTTTGCAAGTTCACCAATCTCTACAGTAAATGTACGAGATCCTTGTTGATAAGTAAATGTTCTTTTTTCCATGTTTCTTCTCCTCTTTTTCCTCTTTTTCCTCTTTAATAATTTATACCCATGTATAAATTATAGGAACATTTATTTATTTTTTATATTTAATATATTATGTAAAATATTATATATATGAAATATCAAATTAAATAATTTAATCTTGAAAATAAGGGAGCTATTAATGCCCCCTTATAGTCTAAAAGATTACTTTCTTAAGCCTAATTTAGCAATAACATTTCTATAACTATTGATATCTTTTTCCTTTAAGTAAGCGATTAAATTACGTCTATGACCTACTTTACGTAAAAGACCTCTTCTAGTATGGAAATCATGATCATGAGTAGCTAAATGTTGGTTTAATCTGTTAATTTCAGCTGTTAAAATAGCGATTTGAACTTCTACAGAACCACTATCTTTTTCATCCTTTCCGAATTCAGCAACTAACTTTGCCTTTTCTTCTTTAGAAATACATGACATATTATTTTCCTCCTATTTAATTGTAATTATCCATAGACTGCGGCTAGCGTTGGAGAATCACTAGTCAAAGTTCTAGGACCTTAACCATTATACCATATCACTATTATCTTGTAAACAAATAATTTCTTTTATTTTCTTGTTTCAAAACTATTTAATATTTATTTAATAAAACTGATGCTCGATAAACCTCAAGCATCAGTCCATTATAATTAATTCATCTAAATAATTAATCTAATTAATTAATTAATTTATTAA
>JAFSVH010000141.1 GCA_017450215.1 Bacilli bacterium
AGCTAATATCACTAATGATTATTTATGTGGTTATGCTGATGGATATATTATGATGGATTCTAAAGGTGAATATCACAGAGCTTATCCATATGGGGAAGAACGTAAGCTTATTAATGATGCATTTGATAAATTAATAGCTAAAGTTAAAGAAGATAATGTCTTTGTTCAATCTAAAAATTGGGAGCATTTAAAAAATGTTGTTGTATTAGAAAATGAAGTCCAAATGGAAGAATTCAAAAATCAAAATGAATATGCAACTATTAATGAGTCATTAACAGAAGAAAAAGATAATGATTTTAATTTGAGCCTTCCAGAATGGTATTTGAATGAATATGGTGAAAGAATCAAAGAATTTAAAGAGATTACAGGTAATTTAAATTATGAGAATACTATTAAGAACTATATCCATGAGGCATTAATTAATGCTGATGTTGATATTAAATTTAATGATATAAAAGTTGCGCTATATGGTTCTAAAATTTTTGGCGATAATCATGACTATAATCATGGTGATATAGATATTTTAGTAGAATTCAATGAAACAGATAATTTTGATTTATCTGAAGATACGCTATTTAATATATTAAATGATGTCGAAGATGATGAGAAATTATATTTAGGTAATTTAGTTGCTGATTTCAATCCAGTATTAGCTTCTAAATCTGGTGATATAGAAGAGCATTTACTAAATGCTAAAAAGTATTGGCAAGAAAAGTCTGGCTTAACTCAAATTAATAAAACAATGACTGATGAACAACGAGCAGATTATTTGAGCGAAAAAGAATTGCAAATAATAAATTCACGATTTGGTAGTGACATAGAAAAAATCGCAAGCTCTAAGTTAAAGAGAGCTGAAATAGTCAGTGAATTAAGAACATATGGTAATATGCATACGATTTTTAAAATATATGATAAAATTGGCGATACCTCTTTAAATGCTAGATTTTCAAGAAATAATTTAAGCGAAAGTGTTGCGAATAGTTCTAATGTGAATTATATGCCATATGTCATTTCAAATATTGATGAAATACTTTTAAAAGCAGTAAAAATAGAAGAACACGATGATATTAAGAATACCACTTCAATTAAAAGCGTCCATGAACTGCTATCCGTTTTAAAGGTTAGGAACGAAAATATAATAGTAAAAACAACAATAAAAGAATTGAATGGCGCAATTGATGATTCTGTGTATTCTATATCGAATTTTGACATAATAAAAGATGGAACATCAGGTTACCTTCCACAAATGAACGATCAAGCTCATTCACTTGTGGCGGGTATTGATGTTCCATCCACTATTAATTTATCACAATTAATAGAAAATGTCAATAGTGGTGCCATCTTAAAATATATACCGAATTCTCTTTTAACTGATAAACAAATAGAAATAAAGGAATCTGCTATTAGTGAATTTAATCTAAAGCATAATTCCACTTTATTGAATGCTGATAATTTAAAGATTAATGAGGATACTAACCATTTTCGTAATTTATTTGATTTAATTAATGAAGAACCAGTAAAGCAAGAAGAACATAAGATAATCCCATATAATATCGAAAATTATGAGATTAACTATGAGCTATCAGATGGAACATATTTCCATATGCATACAAACGAAGATGGTTATTATTATTCAATATACGGCTCACTAGGTAATGAAATAGATGGTGGCTTAATGGAATATTCTATGACTAATGAGAATTTAGAAACGCTAGATAAAGTAATGGATAGATTATCAGATTTTACAGGTATAAAAGAATTAAAAAATAAAGATTTAAAAGAAGTCAGTCAAGATTTTATAGATAATTTGATAGAAGAATTCTATAAAATGGATATTAATGTTGATGAATCGATAGCAGAAGCCGAAGCTTTAATATCAGATGAGTCAAATGCTAATTTAAATAATGTGGTTGAAGAAAGGAAGAATAATGAAATGAAAAAGAACTCACAAGCGCCAGAAATTGAGTTTAAGTATAGTACAGATGAAATAAATAACTATATTAATTCACTAGCTAGAGATAAAATTATACCCATTGGTTCAGGTAAGTATAGCTTGGTAATCCATGAAGACTATATAGAATCATCATATGAATGGTTTGAACATGACATAAGTAGGATAGAATTATTGTCAAAAATAGATGACAATCATTATGCAAGCATAGATATTTTTGATTGGTCACGAACTTCGAATAACATTAAAGAACCGACAAAAATTGAAGGCTTTGAAAACTTAATTAATAATATAATAAAATCTCCTGATAATTTTTCGATACCGAACAACATTTTCGATAAATTAATAGAAGAAGAGAAAGATGAAGTTAGAAGAATTCAAGAGGATGAATTTAGTAAAAAACTATATTCTCTTGATAAAAACGCACCATTTTCAGTTCAGTATTCTGGTGGAAGTGCAAAATATTTCCTGTATTTTGATGAAGAAGGTAAAACTTTATCTCAAGTTATTGATTATTTAAAGAAAAAAGATGGTATTGATTATCAAAATTTATTATTAGAAGCCAAAGAACATTTACAAACATATTCTCCAGAAGCTTCAAAATATATTAATATGAAAAGCAATTTAGATGAATTAGATTCAAAAAAAGTAGATGATAAAGATCCAGGTGACTTAATAAGAATATACAACATTTGGTCAGGTTCTGAGCCAAAGGATAATAAAATAGATCCATCAAGTCTATATTTTAAATTTGATAAATTAATGCAAGATGCTTCAACAGAAGAATGGGCATCTGAAAATAGAATTAATGTGATTGCATTCTTTAAGGATTTAAGGAATAAATCATTATCATTTGTGGACTTTAATAAGCTATCATCTGAAGAGCTTAAGATTATTGGTCAATCAGACATTATAAAGAATAAAATAACAAATGAATTAACATTCTTCAATGATAAAAGAGAATTATATAAGACTTTAGCTACATTTAATTCAACCAAGTATACTTTCAATAATAGTTTATTAATTCATTCACAGTGTAGAGTTAAGGGATATAACTCTGAATTGACTAATACCTTTGATTCCTGGAAGCAAAGTCAAAATACAAGTGTATCTTCAGGCTCAAAAGCTATGATGATTATTCAGCCAAAGGATGTTGTAGAATATTACGAATATGATTCAAATAATGTAGCCAAAAGACTTCCTAATACACATGATAAAACTGAGATAGCTAAATATGAAAATATGGTTAATGAAAAAAAGGGATATAAAAGAACTAATAAAGAGTTCGTTTTATTACCTAGAATATTTTCAGTGGATCAGACAAAATTATCCCAATCAGATAAAGATAAATTATTGATGAATAAGAATTCTTTAGCTACAGATGATGTTGTTTCTAAAAATTTAACTAAATTATCAAATATAACTAAATTATTACCTATCACCATGAGCGAAATGACTAATAAATCTTCTCAAGAAAAAGTATGGCAGAATTTAGTGGATATAGGTAATCACTTATTTACACCAGAAAAACCTGAAGGTATTAATAAGGTTGATTTAGAAATTAAATCCAATTTATTTGCAAATATAATTTGTGAAGGACTAGGTATTAATTCAATTGAAGCTTCAAATGATAACCTAGATATATCAGGTTTATCAAACGCTTCATTAATGTCACAGCTACACTCAATAGAACAAGCAGTTAAATTAGTTGGTAGTATGATGACATCAGATGTTTTTGCTGAATACCAGGTATCTCAATTAAAGAATTTTACATCAAATAAACAAACATCTAAATATGTAGGGAAGGTGAAATAATGATTTACAAATCAATAGAAGAACTAATTCCAGGATTAAAGCTTCCGATTTATGAATACTATACTGAATGTTATGATATACAAACAAGAATCTTAGAAGATCCAATAGTTGTATATTCATATAAAGGAATTATAGTTTTAGGGTTTGAATCTAAAACAAAAAATAATATAGAAGATTCATCATTTAAAAATGACACAGAGAAATCAAAGAAGTATTTCCAATTACTGAAAGAAAAGAAATTCTATTTCGTGATTTGGTATTCAAATAATAATCCGGAAGATTTAAAAGCTGAAGAAACTATATTCACATCGTTAAATGAATTAAAAGGTTTTATGCAACAATTTCTAAAAGAGAAAGGAGCAACATTAAATGGATAATTTACTAATTCAAGTAAAAGGCAATAATAAAGTCAAGGTAGAAGCTTTGGTATTTAATATTTTACATAATTTAGGATTTAAACCTGGAAAACTTAACATAATTGAAAAAGATGATGATATAACTACTTTTACTACTAAGCCAAATAAGTATTATACATTAAATGACAGTATATATGTATCTGGTATAGAAAAAGTTGATCTAGAACAATTTAGGTATTTATCAAGAGATTATGGATGCATGATTTTTATGAATTTTGAATCTGAAAATGAATATGAAGATATAATTTTTGATAATGGTAATGAAAGAAGGGAAAAATTGCCTGATGAGCAATTTATAATATGATTCAGATAAATACATTATTAAATAATGCATCATGTTCATGTGATTATTGCAATAAAACAATCATAATAAAAGAAGTAGATATTCCTTTAATTAATGATAAGCTTAGAACTAAAAAGTGGAATATTGAAAAGAGATTAGGATTAAACTACTTAATATGTCCCACTTGTCAAAAGTATAAATAAAACTTTACAATTGCTTTAAGTATGTTATAATATAGGTGTAAGGAGAAATCCTTACGCTTGACACGACCTTCACAATGTGGTCATCCCGAAAACATTGTAAACATCAGGTGATCCCAGCCATAAGTGAGGAAGTTATAACAACGGTGAACTCTACCATAAGTGAGAATTAAAAAATCTTGGTGATTCACTACCATAAAAGTGAAGCTTTAAAATCTTGGTGATTCACTACCATAAAAGTGAAGCTTTAAAATCTTGGTGATTCACTACCATAAAAGTGAAGCTTTAAAATCAAGGCTAACCAGTTATGGTTAGTCTTATTTTTGTAATTAGAGGTTAAAAATGAAATTATATGCAGTGAGCGATCAATATATAGGATTTTTGCATTCTTATGATGATAAAGTCTTATCCAATCATGAGAAGGATAGAACCCAAATAAGACCATATTTATCTGGAATAATAATAAAAAAATCTAACTATAATTATTTTATTCCATTGTCATCACCTGATGATGCAGATTGGGATAAAGATGGTAATGTTAAACATAGTACTATGACAATTAAAAGATTGTTTAATAAGAAAGTATTTTTAGGTAAATTATTAATAAATAATATGATTCCCATATTAGAATCCGAAATATCTGAAAAGGATTTGTCTAAGAATAATAAAAGTAATGATGATAAAAAATATATTGATCTAATGAATAATCAACTTTCTCAAATAAAAAACATTATGTCTGATATAATAAAATCTTCTAATGTTATTTATAATCAAAAGCACATTTCGAGAGAAAATTCATATTGGGACAATAAAAAATATCCAGGTTATTTAAATGCTACAGTTAACTTTTCATTATTAGAACAAGCATGTACTCTATGGGAAAAATATCCTGGTATCAAAAATAATTTAGTTGATATTAATGATATTAAAATAATAAATGATCATATTAGGCACAAAGAAAATGGCTATAATCAAGCAATGTTAGAGGGGAAGCACTTTATATATAATAATGATTTATATAGAATAGATCAGATAGCATTAAAACCATTAGGCTCAGATAGTGCTATTCTTACTAAATTAAATATTTCTGGAGAAGAGAAATATGTTGATAATAATTTTACATCAGATGCTAAATTTAATCTCCATCTTCAAAAAGCTGATAATAAATTATTAACAAACATAAAGGATATTAAAAATAAATAGAATTGAAATCGTACCGGACGAAAGAGTACGCAAAATTTTGCGTTTACTTTTCCGTCCTTTTTTTGTATAATATTTATGGAGATGATATCATGCAAGAGAATAAATATTTAGAATTCAAAGAAGAAATTAGTACCACTTTTTTAAAAACTGTATCAGCTTATGCTAATTATGGTACAGGAAAAATAATGTTTGGTATTGATGATTCAGGTAAAGTTAAAGGTATTACAAATTTAAAAGAAGAATGCTTATCAATAGAAAATAAAATAAATGATAGTATTAATCCTCATCCGGATTTTATTTTATCAATTGATGAATTAAAGTCTATAATTATATTAGAGGTTAAAGAGGGTAGTAACAAACCATACCTTTATAAAGGTAAAGCCTATAAAAGAAATGATACTTCTACAATAGAGGTTGATAATATAGAGTTGAGAAGATTGATTTTAGAAAGCCAAAATTTAAATTTTGAGGACCTAAAATCTAATAACCAGAATTTGACATTTAATTATCTAAAAACACAGTTTAAAGAGATATTGGATATTAAGTTGGATTCCAATGTGTTAAAGACTCTTGAATTACTAACTAATAAAAATGAATATATTAATGCAGCAAACATATTATCAGATCAATCATCATTTCCAGGTATTGATATAGTAAAATTTGGTGAAAACATTAACATTATAAGAGATAGAATGATTCTTTCAAATCAATCAATCCTAAAATCATATGATGAAGCTGTTGAGATGTACAAGAAGTATTATCAATATGAAACGATTAATGGAATTAATAGAACTGTAGTAGAATCAATTCCTGAAGTATCTTTCAGAGAAGCGCTAGCTAATGCCATCATTCATCGAGTATGGGATATTAATGCATCAATTAGAATATCTATGTGGGATGATAAAATTGAAATAGTTTCTCCTGGCGGTCTTCCATCAGGCATCAACAAATCATTATATTTAGATGGAATGATTTCTATAATGAGAAACCCAATTCTAGGCAATACATTCTTTAGATTGAAAAAAATAGAGAAATTTGGTACAGGTATTAAGAGAATAAAAGATTCATATAGTGAAAGTAAAACTAAACCAGAGTTTAAAATTGATGATAATTGTATATGTATAGTTTTACCGCTAACTCAAAAAGACATTGATTTATCTGAAGATGAACAGATAATTTTTAATACTTTAAGTAGAACGAAAATGAGTAGTAGTGAACTATTGGAAGTCGTTCCATTTGGCAGAAATAAAACTATTAAAACACTAACCACTTTAGTCGAAAAAGGTTTAGTAATTAGAGAAGGAACCGGAAGAGGAATAAAGTATTATAAGAATTAGTTGTTTTTATATTACGGACAATTTTGAAATTAATATAATAAAAAAAGGATTCATAATCATTAATACTAAATAATGATTTTAAAGTGAATCCTTTTTTCTTTTTAACCAAGAAAAATACTTTGAAGTATTTGCCATATTAATGAAGCTGAGAATACAATACCTGTTCCAATAGCGAACCAAATTAATCTGGATTTTAATTTTTGTCTTTCTTCAGCTTGTTGCTGTGTCATAAATTGAAAGCCAATGGCGATAACAATAATTACACCAATTGCAGTAATAGCCCACAATATAATACTTACTATATTGTTAACTAATGCTTGCACTTCGTCTTGACGATCAAAAGTAGCAGCTAAAATTGTATTAAAATTCATGGCGCTTTATGAGTTCTCCTTTCGTTTTATTTAAGTAGCAAAGATGTATTTTCGGACTCCGAAAATGATATAAAACCACTTGACTATATGATACCATAAGGTAGCATTAAAGTCAATTGGTTTGAGGTTGATAAGTGCACCACTTTTCGCAAAAGTGCACCAACCTCTTATCCCGTTTAGAATATCAAGTTATAACTAACCATATATGGTGTAAATAGAAGTTATAAAACTTGATTTCTCAGTATTAATACTGTATAATTTAGTAGAACAAAAATTAAATAAAACGAAAGGAGAGCGCCAACTCTATGCAAGAACAGATTAGAAGTAGATTTTCTATATCTATCACTAACAATAGTGTATTAGAACAATTAGAAAACATCGCCGGATGTTTAGGAAAATCTAAGTCCTATATTATCAATCAAGTCCTTGATCAATACCTCACTGCATATATTAATAATATGATGTATGATACTCCTAAAAATATAAAGAAGCCCGAATGGGCTAAGACACAAGTGGTGGTAGAAAATGATGCACAGTTAAAAGTTGATGTGTTAGTAACACAGCAAATGGTTGCTTCAATATATCAGCACTTTATTTTATTTTTAGGCATGCTCCAGGAACAAGGATATCCTGGAATAAGTATAAGTCTTAAAGAAAGATTCGATACAACGTTACCACCTAATTTTGAAGGACTTAAAGATTTTTTGTTAAAACAACTTAATTTCAAAAAAGAAGGTGACGAATAATGAGTACACCTTTAATTGTACATTCACTGCGAGCACATCAATATTATCCAATTGATTATGTTCCTAAAAATAATAAAGAAGAAAACTATTATAGAGAATCACAATTTTATCGATGTCAGGATGCCTTTTCAATTATAGAATATTTAGAAAGACAAAATGCAGGCGAAAAACTTTCAATAGAAGAAATAAGAAAACTTCAAAGAATATTGGATGCTAATGAATCTGGTTCATTTGTAGATTATCAAAATGAAAGACCTGGCTCCACTGGTTCATTTGACAAAAATGGTGATACCACTAAAAGAAGTTTAAAAGAGTACAAAGAAAAATTAAGAACTACAAAATCTTGTATTTGGGATTCTGTAATATCTTTTACTCCAGAGTATTCAGAAAAATTTGTTGATAATAAGGCTCAAGCTTATGATACAATGACAAACACTATAAATAAATTTTTTAAGGATTCAGGACTAGATCCTAATAATATGGAATGGTTATGTGCTTATCATACTAATACTGATAATAGACATATGCATGTGCTATTTTGGGAAAAGGATCCTCATTATTTAGATTCATATGGTAATTTAAAATATCATCCATGGAGACTTCCAAAAGAATCTCTTGAAGGCTGGAAATCTGATATTGCATATTATCATAAAAATGAACCGTTATCATATTTATGTTTAAGAGATGATATTAAGCAAAGTATTACTGGATTTTTAAAAGGTGATAATAGTTATATTCTTGAAGATTTAGATAGAAAACTAGTAGATGTTAAAAGCTATCAATATGCTAGAATTACAAAAGAAAATCAATATCATATTCGTAGAGCTGTTGATAAATTAATAAATTCGGATAAAAAAACTAGAAAAATATATGATGAATATTTTAATCATTTGGCTAAAACCGCAGCTCAAATTTGTAAAAATTGTAAAGAGGTTGGTGTTAAGCCTTCTAAAGAACAATCTAATTTTTTAGAGTCTAGGACACAAGAATTTTATAATCGATGTGGTAATTCAATCTTAAAGCTTTTAAAAGATTATAGAGCTGTTAAGGACGAGACAAAATATAAGAAAAAAGAAATTAAAGAAAAAGAGTTTGGAAAAGAATATTATAAAACTCACTCAAGCGCCAGAAATTCAAAAGTTATAAGAAATACTTCAATAGTTAGAAGAACTGCAAGATCTAAAATGGGGAAACTATTTAAAGATATTGTTGTAACATTAGCTACTGATATTTCAAGAGAAAGAGATTCTATAGACGCTTGGAGAAAGAAAGAGGCTATAGATGATGAAAAAGATTGGAAAGATAATTAGTATATTATTTATAGCTGATATAATAATTTTTCTATTATTAGTAATGCTCATTGGAGCTTTACAGGGTGCATTTAAGCCTTCAAATGAAAAATTAGATGTATCAGCAATTTTTATATCTGGAATTAAATTTTGGTTCATTCCTGTGATTATAGTTATAGCTGTAGATATTTATATATTATATATGATAGCTAAGAATAAAATGTTTGGCTTTAGAAAAACATTAAATTTATCTGAAAGAGCAGATTCAAATTTGTATGGTCAAGCTGAATTTATGACCGATAAAGAAATAAAATCATTATTTGGTCATACTGAAAAAATTATTAAGTATAATAAGAAAACTAAAAAAAATGAGACTTCTAAAGTTAAAAATGGAACAGATATAGATTGGAAACACTTATCTGAAGAAGAAACCGAAGGATTTGTAATTAGATCATATAAAAAGAATAATTCTTTATATATCGATACTGTATCAAAGAAGAATTGCTTAGTTATAGGTACTGCAGGCACAGGTAAATCACTTTATTATTTAGGTCCAACAATTCAAATGAATGCCTTTAGTAAAAATAAGTCATCTATGCTTATCAATGACGTTAAAGGCGAATTGTTTCAGGCTCATTCTAAATTGCTTCAGGAACAAGGTTATAATGTAATATGTTTAAATTTGCGTGAACCTAGAAAATCAACTCGTATTAATATTTTAGATGCCATATGGGATACATATCATAAATATATAGAAACTGGTGATGGATCTTATTTAGATTTAACAAGCCAGTATATAGTTGAAATATCAACTATTCTATCTCCAGAAACTGAAGGGAATAATAAAGAGTTCGGTGATGGTGCCATCGGTATTCTATGTGGTATTATCTGGGGAATGTTAGAAGATTCAGTAGATTCAAAATATGGATTTACTAAAGATATGTTTACAATATCTCAAATTTCTAATATTATTAATAAACAATCTAATTATATGATGGATTTTTTAACTCACAGAGATGCAGAAACATCTAAAGTATTTGATAATGCATCCATGATAATTAACAATGCTTCTGAAAGAACTGTATCATCATACATTTCTACATTGCAAACTAATTTAAGAAAATTCTTAGATCCAGGTATTGAATATTTGACTTCAACATCAGATTTTGACTTAGAAGAAATAACTGAGAAGCCAACAGCAATATTCTTAATAATACCTGATGAATCTAAAACTCGTTATGTATTAGCTAATGCTATTATTGTTCAAATATACAATAAATTAGTAGCTACCGCTTCTAAAAAGCCCAACCAGGCTTTAGAGCGTAGTTGGTACTTCTTACTTGATGAATTTGGTCAAATGCCTAAAATAGCATCGTTTCCAAATTGGATTGCAGTATGTCGTTCAAGAAATATATATTTATGTCCTGTTGTTCAAGCTAATTCACAATTAAAGTCAGTCTTTGGAGAAAATGAAGCTATAACAATTCAAGATCAATGTCATTTAAAGATATTCTTGGGTTCAAATGAATTTGCAACATTAGAATATTTCCAAAAACAGTTAGGTACATATACTGTTTATTCTAGAAGTGCATCAATTAACGAGAAAACTATGTCTCATATGGAATATGAAGGTTCAACATCAATTACCAAAAAAGACTTAGTTACAATAGATGAACTTCAATATTTAAAATCTGGTAATATTTATATTACTATTAGAGGCGAAAAACCTATTAAATCAGTACTAGTACCAATATTTGATAATGAGCTTAAAGCTAATCATATATTTATATTAGGTTCAATAATTAATCAATTAGAAGAAAAGAAGGAAC
>JAFSVH010000017.1 GCA_017450215.1 Bacilli bacterium
AAGTCAAGCAATTTTTAATTTTTTTTGCTTTTTGTCTATTTTTTGCTTTGCAAAAGCAGTATTTGATATGCTTCACATATCATAACCTTTTAGATTTTACACCATTACTATCTTAATGTCAAGAGTTTTTTTGTTTTTTTGATTTTTTTGCCTATAAATGTGAAAACATTATTAATCCACACATTAAACATCAATAACAAGTCAAATAAAAAACTTCTTGCAAGACTAGAAGCAGTCTTACAAGAAGCGTGTTTTTACAAATTATTAATATCTAATTGTTGGATCGTATTTAAATAAATCACTTATTGGTTTTCCATCAATTATATTTAAAATTCCTAAAGCTAATATTTTAGAGATTGATAATTGAACTATCTTATCAACTTTCTTTTCTTCTGGAAGTTTAATTGTGTTTGTACATACCAGTTCAGTTATTGGAGAGTTTTCAATCCTTTCAATTGCATTACCTGAAAGAATTGGATGTGTACACGCCATATATATAGTTTTAGCTCCTGCATCCTTTAATGCTTTTGCAGCAACAGAGATAGTACCAGCAGTGTCAACAATATCATCTACTATAATTACATTTTTATCTTTAACATCACCAAGTATATTCATAACTTCAGCAACGTTTGGCTTTGGTCTACGCTTATCAATAATTGCGATTGGTGCGTCAAAATATAAAGCAAACTTTCTTGCTCTTGTTGTTCCACCATGATCTGGAGATACAACAACGATATCTTGGACTTTTTTGTCTTTAAAATATTGAACTAAGCAAGGTAAGGCTTCAAAATTATCAATAGGAATATTAAAAAATCCTTGAATTTGAGAAGCATGTAAATCCATAGACAATACTCTAGATGCACCAGCAGCCTGAAGTAAATCAGCTACAAGTTTTGCAGAGATTGGTTCACGCGCTCTAGCTTTTCTATCTTGTCTTGAATATCCATAATAAGGCATAATAACATTAATTGTTTTAGCTGATGCTCTTTTTAATGCATCAATTAAAATCAACAATTCCATATAAGTTTCATTAACAGGTGCAGATGTTGGTTGAACAATAAAAACATCATGACCTCTTACAGTCTCAAAAATATTAACCATTATTTCGCCATCAGAAAATCGAACAGTAGTACACTCAGAAAGTGGGATGCCAATATAATCAGCAATCTCTTGACCTAACTCTTTATTAGCAGACAAAGCAAACAACTTAACTTTTGATCCATGAACTAAACTCATACAAACCCCCTAATAATCAATTTTATTGTATAGCAATGATATTTTATATTCAATAAGAAATCGTTTTATATGTTGAAAAAGAATAACCAGAAATTTTTGACTTAAGTTCGGTTAAGCATTTTTCTATATTTTCATCTTGCAACTCAAATAGGGCATAGCAAGAAGAACCACTTCCCGTCATTTGAGATGCTTTAGCTCCATATGACATCGAAATCATCTTTATTTCGTTTAATTTATATTCAGGATGTAATTTAATACACACTTTTTCTAAATCATTATTAAACATTTCATAATTTTTTATTACATCTTCAAATTCATTGATTTTAGGTTTATTATTTCTCTTAGAATCAATTTTATCAAATTCAGCGAATATTCTCTTTGTCTCGAAAGAAAGAGGAGCAAAAGCCAATATCATTTGATATTCTTTATCATTCTTAATTGGAATTATTTTTTCACCTATTCCTCTAACAATACATTTTCTATCTTGTAAGCAAAATGGAATATCTGCTCCAAGCACTTTAGTTAATTCATACAATTCATTAATATCGTATTTAATGTTTTCATTCTTTAAAATAGCTTTAATAACTGTGGCGGCATCACTGCTACCACCTGCTAACCCAGCACCATTTGGTATATTTTTTTTAATTTTAACAAGATAATTGTTTTTAACATCATAATGCTCTTTTAACATTTTAATAGCTTTAAAAACTAAATTATCCTTTTCTTCACAAATATCTTTATCCATCTCAACTCTATCAATATCATATACTTTTATTTCGATTTCATCATATAAATCAATCTTCGTATTCAACATTTCTAAATTGTGATATCCATTATCAAATTTACCTAAAACATTTAATATCAAATTCACTTTAGCATATGCTTTTAGTTTCTTTGGAGTAAGTGCTTTAATAGAGAAAAACAAATCATATAATTCATCACTATTTAATTGTTCCGCTCTCACAGACGTTTCAATCTCTTTTTTACTTAAAATGTTCAATATTGCATCCTTTTCTAAACCATATATACCTTTTAGGTTGTTAAAAAGATTCTTTCTTTTTTGCGCAAACACAATTCTTAAAAAGTCTAAAAAGTCATTATTAATATTTTTGTCGTTTCTCTCGAATGTAAAAACTGCACTATCTACATTAGGAACGGGTTCAAAACAACTTCTATCGACAATTCTATAAATATTTGTCATGCCCAAATATTTTAAATATGCTGTAATTGATCCATGTTCTTTGTTTCCTTCATCACTTGAAAATCTATATGCTAATTCTTTTTGAACCATTAGAGTCATATGCGTAATATTATTGATTTCTAATAATTTAAAAATTATAGGTGTAGTAATATTATATGGTATGTTTGCAACAACTTTTATTCTTTTGTCATATCCAAAGTATGATTCTATATCTTTTTTGATATCACATTTCAAAAAATCTTGATTGTAAATTACATAATTGTCATATTTTTTTAATCTATTAGGCAGCTCTTTTGCTAGGTTATCATCAATTTCATAGCACAAAACCTTACCTGAATTTAGACATAGCAATTCAGTAAGCGCTCCTAACCCTGGACCTATTTCTATAACACAATCATCCTTGCTTAGATTACTTGCCTTAATAATATCGAGCAAAACATTTTTATCTTTTAAAAAGTTTTGACCAAACATTTTCTTTGCATGTATCTTATTTTCTTTTATTATGGTATTCGTTCTGTCTACTATCATAAATATCTCTTTACCTCATTAAGATCTATACCAAACATATTAAGCTTTTTTACAAATTGTTTAGCATTACAATATCCTATATTCATTTTATCACATATCTCTTTTCTTTTCACTCTATTATCAGCTAATCCAATTTTATAAATATCAGTATATGTTATAGTACTATTTGTATTTTTAAGCTTATATTCAAATTTAAATAATTCTTTAATGTCTGCTTCACTCATATGCTCGATACCAACTTTTCGTTTATTTTTGCTAATTGCTTTTTCTTGGTTCGCATAGACATTAATTAGATTGGAAATAGAATCCTCATTTTTTAAATTTTCTAGAATGATGTTTCTTATCTTATTACCAGGTCCATCAGGGTCAAGGCAAAGATATACCAAGTTATTTTTTAATAATATTTTTATTTCATTAATTGTATTTATATTTATTTCGCTTCCATTTGTAATAATACAATAAGCATCAGGAAAAACACTTAATATTTTATTTACATCGTTTTTCCCTTCAACAACAATTACTTTATTCATATTTAACACCTTATTTTCTAAAAAAATCGTTTTTTAAAAACGATTCTTTTAGGGTTTACATTTCTTTTTTAGATTCTAACGATTTAATTAAAGTAATCTCATCTGCATATTCTATACTAGCTTCAACTGGAAGCCCATATCCTATTTGATATACTTTAACATTTTCTTTTGATAAAACTTTTTTAATATAAAGTGATGTTAATTCTCCTTCAAGATTAGCGGGAAAAGCAATAATCACTTCAGTTATATTGTTTTTTCTAATTCTATCAATTACTTTTTCTAATCCAATGTCTTCAGGTCCAATTCCGTTTGTTGGTGATATTAAAGACTTTAGGATATGATATCTACCTTTAAATGCTTTAGTTTTTTCATATGCTATAATGCTCTTGCAATCTTCAACAAGCATCAATTGATTTGATCTAGATTCATCACTACAAATATCACATATATCTTGATCAGTTATCATTCCACAAATACTACATTCATGAATCAAATTTAATGAATCTGATAATGTTTTAATTAGATTTTCTATTTCAGTGATTTTATTTTCTTTAATTGCATAAAAAGCATATCGTTCAGCAGTCTTTGGGCCAACTCCTGGAAATTGTTCAAAGCATTCAATTAATTCTTGGAACGTTTTTGGATAATTCATCTAGAATAATCCTCCAAATCCTCCTAAGAATGCTTGATATTTTGCCATCTTTTCTTCTGTTGTTTTTTCAATCTTTTTATATGCATCTTGACAAGCAGCAACAATCATATCACTTACCATTTCAATTTCTTCATCATCTTCTGGTTTAAATCCATCAACAAACTTAACAGCCTTTAATTCTTTGCTGCCATACATTTCAATAGAAACAACACCACCAGCAGAAGCAGTAAAAACAGTTTGTTCAATTTCTTTTTGAGTTGCAACCATTTCATCTTGCATTTTTTTTATTTTCTTTAACATTACTTGTTGATTCATTATAATCTCCTTTTTATTTAATCTTAACGATATCATCGCCAAACATTTTTATAGTTTGTTCTATTTTTTCTTTGTTCTTATCACCATCATCTGATATCTCTTCAACATTTAATCCAACAATGTTAAATGGGGATAACTTTGCCCTTTTAACTCCCATCTGATATTGACTTACATATTCCTCACGTTTTTCTAGCCAAACATCAAGTGGTAGAGCTAAGTAATTATAATTAGCACTCAATTTTGAATATAAAAATTTAATAGCCTTTGTTTTAAATGCACCCCTCATAACTTCATTACATTTAGTAACAGTTGGATAAGTAATTACAAATTCCTTGTTTCCGACAGCTTCAATCTTTCCTTGACTTAATGATTGAGCTACTGAATACATGGATGGTTCAACACCTCGCATTAATGTTTTCCAGATTTCTAAGACTCTCGCTTTATCGTTTTTAGCATTTTTATCTTGTGCATCAAACAACAATTTTTCTAAATCTTCAATATTGTAACGTGCGAATTTGTCATTTGCTTCTGGGTCTGCAGGAACAATAATTTCGTTTTGTTTTACAGTTGCAGGTTCGTTTTCAACAACATCTTTAATTACAAGACTAGATCTAGTTTTATTAATAACCTCTTCATGGTTGCTTTCATCATAAAATTGATTAATTACCTTATCTTTTTCAATAGGCTTGAAATCAATATTCTTTTTATCTTCTATATCTTCATTATTATTCTTATCTTCTACAACTTCTTGAGGCTTTTCTTCTTTAATACTTACAGTATCATCAAACAAACCTTCTTGAATTTCTGGTTCTTTATTTTCGGTAGATTCTGTTTTCTCTTTTTCGTCCTGCTTTTGTGTTTCTTCGATATCAATATTAAAATCAAAGAAACTTGTTTGTTTATAAACAGGTTTTTCTTCAGTGTCGCTTACAGCTTGTTTTTCATCTAAAGATGCTTCAACATCATTATTTTCTACTTCCTTTTCCTCTACTACTTGAATAGAATCATCTTCTTTAGTTTCGATAACAGGTTCATCTTTATGCTCTTTGGCTATATTTTCAACACAAGATTCTTTTTCTTCTTCATCTTTAGCTAAATCACCAAAATCACTCTTAAAGTCTTTTTCTTCTGAAATATCAAAATCAAAAATACTCATTTGACCTTTTGGACGCTTTTGAGTTTTTGCTTTTTCTTGCTTTTCAAGTGTGCTTGCTTTTAACTTTTCTTCTAAAGCAAGTTTGCTAGCGATAAGGTCATATATTTGTCCTTCGATTTTTTCTAATCTTTGATTTATCTCTTCATTATCTTTTTCACTTTGAACATTGACGCTTCCTTCTTGCTTGTTTTGAGCAAATGTTGAAAGTTCACTTGCAAATTCTTTTTTGATTTCGTTCTTTGCGGTTTCAATTTTTAAATCAAAAGCAGAAGTATCATATTCAATTGCTTCGTTTGGCTTTATAGAATTGATTTTTTCTTCTAATTCCTCAAGCTTTTTATTGAATTCATCATTTAATAAATTATTATCTTGACTTGCATTTTTATTTTGCTCGCTTTCTAATTTATCGATTTTGCTTTGAATAAAATCAATCTTAGCTTCAATATCATTAACATCAATATCAACATAATTGTTTTCTTTTTCGTTTTCTTTCTTTTGCAATTCAGAAATCAATTCTTGTTTGATATCATTTAATTTGTTTTGAAATTCTTCAACATTCAAACTCGAATCATTATTAGATGGTTTAGCACTATTCTTTTCTAATTCATTAATTTGCTTTTTGATATCAGCTATTTCTTTTTGAATTCTCTCTTCATTAACGCTTGACTCACTACCACCTTCAATATCAATTCTTTGACCATTTTCTAATGCGTTAATCTTGGCTTCAATATCAACAAATTTACTAGCAACATCAGATTCAAGTTCAGTCAAACGAACTGAAGAAGAAGATTTATTTTCAGCTTCTAGTTTATTTTGATGCTCGTTTACTGTGTTTTCGATATCATTAACCTTCTTAGCAAGAGTAGGTAATTCAAATTTATTTAACTCTAATACAATTTGATTTAATCTATTATCTAAATTTTTCACTTTCTCGTTATCAACGTTACTTGTAACCATATCGCCTGAAAATGATGCATCCATTAATTTGTTCTCTAATTCATCCATTCTTTTTACAACATTCAATTCTTCATTGTTAATTGAAGACATTCTAATAATTGCTATTTCTAAATAGATTCCAGGAGAATTGCTATATTTAATCTTATTTTGGATATCGCATAAAACTTCTATAAAGAAAATGATTTTTGTGTTAGCAATCTTGAAAGCAAGATTTTGAAATTTTTCTTTTTCAAAAATGTACTTATTAATTTTTTTGTTTCCGATACTCTTAAATAACATCAAATCACGGCAAAATAGTAACATTCCATTAACAATCTTATTAATCTCTTTGCCTTCTTTAATTAATGAGTTTACAACATCAAGAGCATTGTTAGCATCTTTAGAATCAATAAACGACATCAAATTACACATAACTTCAGCATTTATACTTCCAGTAATTGTGTTTACATCATCAATTGTTATTTCCTTAGTTCCATATGATATAGTTTGATCTAAGATACTTAATGCATCACGCATGCCTCCATCAGCAATTTCACCAATCAAATCAATAGCCTCATCACTAATTTGTACATTTTCATTGTTGCAAACTTCTCTTAAACTTTTTGATATCTTATCAACATTTATTGGCTTAAACTCATATCTTTGACAACGTGAGATTATTGTTGAAGGAATCTTTTGAGGTTCGGTTGTCGCTAAAATAAATATTACATGTTTAGGTGGTTCTTCTAATATCTTCAATAAAGCATTAAAAGCACCCGTACTAAGCATATGAACTTCATCTATAATGTAAATTTTATATTTTGAACCACTTGGTAAAAATTTAACACGTTCTCTTATATCACGTATTTCATCAACACCATTATTACTTGCAGCATCAATTTCAATTACATCAGGACTTATGCCTTCGCTAATTTCTTTACATACATAGCAATCGCAACAAGGTTCTCCATTAGGTTTTAAATCGATACAATTTAATGCCTTAGCAAAAATTCTTGCTACAGATGTTTTACCAGTTCCACGTGGTCCACAAAATAGATAAGCATGAGATATTTTATTGTTAATTATTGCGTTTTGTAACGTTTTTACAACAGCTTCTTGACCAACAACTTTATTAAATGTTTGAGGTCTATAAGTTCTATATAATGCTTGATATGCCATAAAGATACTCCTTTTTATACTTATTTCGATTATATCACATATATTCAAAATAATAAAGTTTAAGTTATTTATTTTTGTTTTAATATCCCTACACACTATATTGCTTGACAAATGAAATTATAATAATTATAATAAAATCACAATGATAATAAGCGTTGAAGAGAAAAGTAATTATATTAACAGAATCAGTGATATGAGGATAGTGTGAACTCATACAAGTTATATAACGAAAGAACACTCTGAGCTATAGGAAGAACAAAGTAGAACCTATCGTATTTCTGCGTTAAAGAATAATTGAGTGCAAAAAATCATTTTTTGAAATAAGGTGGTACCGCGATATTTCGTCCTTAACATTTAAATCCTTTCGATTTAATTTGTTAAGGCTTTTTTTAAGGAGGATAAAATGAAAGCTATTAATTTTAAAAAATTACAAAATGAATTTAAATCATTCGAAAACAAAGAAGTGTTGTTACAAGGATGGATTAGAACAAACAGAAACCAAAAAGAATTTGGTTTTATTAATTTAAATGATGGTTCAACAGTTTCTAACTTACAAGTTGTATACGATAAAACATTAAACAATTTTGAAGATGTTTCAAAATATCGTGTAGGCTGTGCATTAAGTGTATACGGAATAGTTGTACTAACACCTCAAATGCAACAACCATTTGAATTAAAAGCAACAAAAATAATTCTTGAAGGTGATTGTCCTGAAAACTATCCAATTCAACCAAAAAGACATACTAAAGAATTCTTAAGGGAACAAGCACATTTAAGAAGTAGAACAAATTTATTTAATGCTACTTTCAAAATTAGAAGCTTATTAGCTTATGCTATTCATAATTTCTTTAGAGAAAAAGACTTTTTATATGTCCATACTCCATTAATTACCGCTAATGATGCAGAAGGCGCAGGAGAAGTGTTCCAAGTAACTACTCTTGATTTAAACAAACTACCAAAAGATGATAAGGGAAATGTAGATTTCTCAAAGGACTTCTTTGGAAAGCAAGCAAACCTTACTGTTTCTGGACAATTAGAAGCTGAAACATTTGCATTAGCATTTAAAAATGTTTATACATTTGGACCAACATTTAGGGCTGAGAACTCAAATACAACAAGACATGCTTCAGAATTTTGGATGATTGAACCAGAAATGGCTTTTGCTGATTTAAACGATGATATGGACATCATTGAAGAAATGGTTAAATATGTTGTGAAATATGTTTTAGATAATGCAAAAGAAGAGATGATGTTCTTTGAAAAGTTTGTGTGCCCTGGAAAAATCAAGCAATTAGAAGAATTGCTTTCAAGTCATATCGTTAGATGTGATTATGAAGAAGCAATCAAAATCTTTAAAAATTCAAAGAAAAAATTTGAAGTTGATATCAACTATGGTGATGATCTAACAACAGAACATGAAAAATATTTAACTGATGAATATTTTAAAACTCCTGTTTTCTTAACAAATTGGCCTAAAGAAATTAAAGCATTTTATATGAAGTTAAATCCTGATGGTAAAACTGTGGCTGCTGTAGACTTGTTAGTTCCTGGAAGTGGTGAGTTAGTTGGCGGAAGTCAAAGAGAAGAAAACCTAGACTTATTAATGAAGAGAATGGAAGAATTACATATTCCTCAAAAAGGAATGGAATGGTATTTAGATTTACGTCGCTTTGGCAGTGTTTACCATTCTGGATTTGGTCTAGGATTTGAAAGATTAATTATGTATGTTACTGGTATTGAAAATATTAGAGATTCAATTCCATATCCTAGAACTCCAAGAAATTGTGAATTCTAAATAATAAAAAGAACTCTTTTTTAAAAGAGTTCTTTTTATTAGGAAATAAATAGCGAAGTGAAAATATATCATTATATTCGATATCAACCGAAACCTCTAAATAAGATGTATCCCAAATATAATATGCATAATCGGAATAATCTATGAAAGGATTACGGTTATGTTGAATTTTATATACTTCTTCGTTTCTTTGTCTTTCGATATCATCAACAGGATCTAATTGATTCCAATCTAATAACATCTTCATAGATTGTGCTACGTTTGTTATAGGATAAGAATCAGCCTCACTGTATCTAACCAACAAGTAGAATAATATTCTTGCGATATCACCTTTAACTTCATCTTTTGGTGTATAATAACCACTTCCAAAACCATATGGTGTATTTCCACGTCTTGAATTCTCTGCTGCATCAACAGCCCTAATGTGATGTGCATCACATCCTGCTCCAGTAGTTTGGAACCATCCTGTAGATCTTGGCCATACATGTTCTTTATTCCAAGTCTTGCCACCATCCCATTGATTACTAATTTCTTTTCTAGTATAAAACAATAATATTTTATTAGAATCTGTTAATGATGCATCAGTCTTTGCAAGATAATTATTTAAAGAAGAATACGATACACTAACAAATCCATTTGTTGTTATTTCTCTAAGAGCAAGCTTCAATTCATTTCCACTTAATCCAACAGCATCTTGATAATAACCAGCATCATCAACATAGCTAACTGCGTATTCTGTTGAATTATTATTTCTATCAATTAAGTTTAAAGTTAATGTTTCTGAAAAATCTTTATAGCGAATTACAATAGTTTGCTCACCAGCTATAGCTAATTTATTATTATCTTCTTCACTAAGCATAGAAGAATTGACATCAAATTCGCTTTCTAGACCGCTTTGATACTTAACTTTAATCTTGATATCACTTAAAGAAAATTCATCAATATATAATTCTTGAGATAAATTTGATGTGTCTAGTGAATAAACAACATCGCTTGTGTTGTTGTCAATTTTAAATTCACAACCAACTATTAATAAACTAAATAATAAAACAACAATAAATAAAGATTTTTTGATTTTCATTTTTCTTCCCCGTTTTTATTTCTAAATATATTTTATCACACCTCAAAAACACTGGCAATATAAAAAAGGCATGAATATGCCTTTTTCTTTATTATTACTTCTTAAGATTTTTCTTATCTTTGTTTGCGTCTTGTTTGCTATCAATATTCCATACAGCAACAATTACAATCATAAGAATTAACACAATAACAAATGCTATTGTTGCTTCCCACCACAAATATTGCTTAACAGCATATTTGAAATATCCAGCTTCGAATATATCTTGATCATATGCTTTGATAACTCCATCAGCATCTAAATTAAAGTTTTTAGCTTTTTGTACAATGCCAGTTAAACTTACAGTACCTACTTCAACTGTTGAATTTTCATCATTTGCATGTTCACTATCAATAGCTTTAAATACTAAATCAATATTTGAAGAATATTCTTTATCAGGTGCAAATGTAAATACATTAACAGGTGCAACAGCAAGAGTAGAAGCACCAATATTGAATGTTCCTATTTCTTTTCCTTCAGAAGTTCTCTTTGTTTGTGTTCCGTCTTCTCTTGTAAAACCAACCCAATTATAATCTTTCATAATAGCTTCGATTGTTGAAGTATCATCTAATGTTATATAAGTTGCAGTAACACTCTTTGATAACTCTTCGTCTGTTCCAATCTTATCATGATCAACAACATCTAAACTTAACTTTGGTAAAAAGGCTTTTAAACCATTTACAGCATCATTTGTGAAGATTTCTTTATATAACATACCATAATCTATATTAAACACAAAGAATTGATATGTTAGTGTTCTGCTACTTTCTTCATTGTCATCATCATATGTGACTTTTGCAACAGCATATCCTTTAACAGTAAATAATTTCTTTCCTGCTGCATTATTAACATCTTGAGAAGCAATCTCTTGATAATAACTTGCATAATAATCTAAATATGCTTTTATTTGACTTTCTGTGTTGTTTTCTTCTAATCTTGTTTCGAAATAACCACCTTTTTCGCTCACAAACACAAAGTCTTGTTGATATCTTTTATATCCATATAATCCTATTGCAAAAGCACTAAGCAAAGGAATTATTACTACCATTAATACAGTTATTAATTTTTTCATTTTATCCTCCAAATAATTTACACTAGTAGCATTATATCATAACTTTTCTATATTTCAATAAATATTTATCTATGTTCTTTATAAGATTAAGTTATATTTATGCTAAATTATTTGCCCAGGCAGAATCTTGAAAACAACTCATCAATCATTGAGTCTGGATTCTCTTCTCCAATTATTTCTCCTAAATTCACCCAAGCCTCTTTGATATTTATACCAATCATATCAATAGGCATTTTATTATTTATTGATTCTAAGCTTTGTAACAAATTGTTTTTTGCTTCTTTTAGTTTTGCTATTTGTCTAGCATTGCCGATATATGTTGCATCAATATTATTTATATCACTCACCTTGCATTTGTCTTTTATTGCTTTTTCTAGAATTTCGATATCGTTATTGTCATATGAAGATAGATAAATACATTCCTTCTTTTCTTGATCACTAATATATTTATCTAATTCTTTAACATCTAATTCGTTGTCTAAATCCTTTTTATTAATAACAATAATCCTATTTTTACTCTTAGATATGTTTAACAATTCAATATCGACATCATTTAATGATCTTGCATTATCTAAAACCAAAATCACTAAAGAAGCATTCTTTAATACATTTAGAGCTTTTTCAACACCAATCTTTTCTACAACATCATTTGTTTCTCTGATACCAGCTGTATCAATTAAGTTTAATACTAATCCACCAATATCTACTCTACCTTCAACAATGTCTCTTGTTGTACCGGCGATATCAGTTACGATTGCTTTTTCTTCTTTAATTAATGAATTTAATAAACTAGATTTTCCTACATTCGGCTTACCAATGATTGCTGTATCGATACCATTTTTTAAAATTTGAGACACTTCACTCTTGCTTAATATGATATCGATATCCCTTATCATTTGATTAATTCTTGGTAAAAGTTCGTTTTCAGTAATTTGTTCTTCATCTTTATATTCTGGGTAATCAATATTTACTTCAATAGCTAACAAGCATTTCAAAACTGTTTCCCTAAACTGTTTAATCAACTCTTTTGTCTTACCAAATAAACCATTTGTTGCTAAAGACAAGCTTTGGTTGGTATCTGATTCAATCACATCCATAATAGATTCAGCTTCTGTTAAATCTATTCTACCATTTAAAAATGCACGTTTTGTAAATTCTCCTGGTTCTGCAAGCCTTGCTCCATTTTCTAGAAGAAGCTTTAATATCTTATTGGTTACAAACATACCACCATGACAATTGATTTCAACCACATCTTCGCATGTGAAACTTTTAGGTGCTCTAAACAAACTAACTAAAACTTCATCTATTTTTTTGTTTTCTTCTAAGATATATCCGTAAGTTATAGTGTGACTTTTTGCTTTATTTAAGTCTTTCGAAAATATTTTGTTTACTACTTCAATCGAATTTCCACCACTTACCTTTATAATACTAATCGCATTATTACTAACAGCTGTTCCTATAGCAGCAATAGTATCATCTAACATTATTTTTTTGTTCATATCAATCCTCACTCAAGAAGTAAACCTTATAATCTACTCCCTCTGTTTCAGAATTTTCTCTATGATAGATAATATAAGTGTTATCATTTAATATCATACTGCCACCACTTACTAATCTTTCTCTTGTGCTAACTTCAATATTATTTGATTCTTTTATGCATCTACTCACAAGATCAGAACAGTAATAGCTATTTTTCGCTTTAACAGGGAATAGATAATTATATGGTTTGCCTGTATGATTGTCACACCATTCAACAATGCTATCAGCATCAATTTCTTGTTTAGTTCTTAAAACAGTAATAGATGGTCCAGGTGCACTTAACCAATTATTATAATATCTTTTTGCTACATTATCTTCTTTTGATTGATTACCAACAACCTCATATGTGTATCTACCATCATTGCTATACACGATTCCACAATGTCCAATCATAATTTTAGACGATGCCCAAGCAGTATAAGCAGTTCCTAATGGGTCTCTTGATGCAACATAGATATCACCAATGTCACCAATAAATTTATCAGTGAACCTTTGTGTGACATCGGAAGTAGAAGAAGTGTCATAAATTCTTCTTGTTGAAAATTCATAATTATATTCTTTTTTTACTTCGTAAAATTCAACTCGCTTATAAGCTAAAAAGTTGACATCAAAGGTACCAATATAAACACCACGACTTTTAAACTCTTCAAGCTCGTTTTTAACCATTACACCGCCAACCAAGACCGTTGATGACAAAAGTATAAAAACTACACTTATTAATAAGAAAAAGAAAAACAACACTTTTACAGCTTTATATTTCCTCATATCTCTCACCTTTAATACAAAATAGGTATTTGTAATATTAATTATATCTTAATTTATTATACTTTATGGTAATGATTTTTTCAACTTTTTTATTTGTTGTTGTTTTTTAAGTGTATTTAATGTATAATCAAAATATAAATATGGAGGACTATTATGAATAACGATTTAATCTTGGCTCTAAAAGAAGCAAAGCAAAAAGATAGTTATGTTGCTTTGCCTGATGATTTTCTTTGTAAATTAATTTTTAGTTCTATTTCATTTGATGATTCAAATTTAAAAGAAAGTGATGTTGAAAAAGTTTTAAAAGGCGAATTCACTGGTGTTTCTGCTGATAAAGTTCTTAAAATCATTAATCAAAAAAACGCACTAAATAAAGTTTTATCAATGGTAGAAAACAAAGAACCTCTTAACGAAAACGCATTAAAAGATATCCATCAAATATTATGCGAAGGAACGAATGTTATTGGTGGATTATATAGAAACGTAAATATATCGGTTAAAGGATCAAACCACACTCCATGTAGTCATGAAAAAGTATATGATAGAATGGATAAATATTTTCATTTTATAGAAGATGGTGCTAAGGGAGATTTATTTGAATACATTTCTTACATTCATCTTCAACTATTAAAAATCCATCCTTTCTTGGATTGCAATGGTCGTTTATCTAGATTAGTATTGAATTACGAATTATTAAGTAATGGATATGCACCAGTATTATTTCTTCAAGATGTAAGAAGCGATTATTTTAAAACTGTTGAAACTTTTAAAGTAGAAAAGGAAATCGTACCATTTGTTGATTTCTTAGTGAAAGAAGAATTAAAATCATTAAATATATTATAAAATAAAAAAGGCGCATTATTTTGCGCCTTTTTTTTATTTTCTCTTTGGTTCGATATATAATACTCTTTCGTCTTCTTCGCCTTCAGAATGAGTTTGTACATCCTTCCATGTTGATAATTTATCGTGAATAATTTTTCTTTCATATGAATTCAAATTGTCTAATTTAATAATTTGCTTAGTTTTAGCAACTTGTTTTCCAAAATCAACAGCCATTCTTTCTAAATGTGCTTCTTTTCTGTGTCTGTATCCACCAACATCAATCTTTACTACTTTTTGCTCGTTTTCTTCGTAATATTTATTTACAATTAAAGACACTAAAGTTTGTAAAGCGATTAAGTGCTTTGAGTTCTTTCCTATTAATACTCCGTTAAATTCTTTAGCTTCGATTTTGTATTCAACATATTTATCATCTTCACTTTTTTCAATTATTCCTTCAACATTATTGTTATCTAGAATTGTTTGAATATATTTACGGCCTTTTTCGATAGGATCTATACAAACTGTTATTTCAATTTCTGTTTCGCCTTCCTCGTTTTTAGTAATCTTTTCGATTAATTCTTCTTCATCGATACCTAAATCGATAGATGCTTGTTTAATTGCTTCTTCAACATTGTTTAGTTTATAAATTCTTGTTTTCATTTTATCTTCCATTCACTTTCTTTCTTAATTTTTCTAATCTTTGGCCACTACGTTTTTCTCCAACCCAAGATTGAAGTGTAGTATATAAGTTACCAACAACCCAATATAAACCTAGTGCTGCTGGACTTTGCCATACAAACACAACCATCATACCAGCCATTACATACATCATAATCTTCATCATACCTTCAGAACTCTTTTGTTGTTCTGTTTGTTTTGGACGTCTATATTCAGGAACATCAGATACTGAATTTTCTTTTGCTTTCTTTTGACGTCTATTAGATAACAAAATACTAATAACTTGTGTTACACCAACCAAGACAGCTAATACGATAATTCCAATATTTTGTGCTTTAGTTGCTGCTGGATCAGTTCTAGATAATAACATATCAACGCCAAATATTTTTGTTTCGTTAAAAATATTTAACCAATGTCCTTCGATTTTCATACATGCTGGTATTTTTCTTATAGTATAATAGAATCCTAAGAAGATAGGCATTTGAATTAAAGGCATCAAGCATCCTCCAAATCCAATTCCGTATTTCTTATATAATTGCATTTGCTCTAGTTGCATTCTTTGTTTTGATTCTTGATCATCTCTACCCGCATATTTTTGTTGAATCTTATCTAATTCTGGTTGTACAATTTTCATCTTTAATTGCATATCATTTGTTTTGGCATAAATTGGCCAAGCAAGTGTTCTTACAACTAAAGTAGCTATAATAATTGTCACTGCATAATTATGAAATCCTACACTATTTCCAACCAGCCACATAACTCCAGCCATTGGATACACAAAAATATCCCAAAAGCCAAAGCCATCACCTAATGGTTTGTCCATATAATCGGTTTTAGCACAACCTGTTAAAACTAACAACAAAATTATAACAGTTATAATTATCATCAATTTGCTTTTATTGATTTTGTTTGCTTTCATTTATTTCTCCCTTCATTTGTTTCTTTTTAATAATTTTATTTATTAAATAATTGATTTGAGCCTCTTTTTCGTTAAACTGCAATTTCGTAGCCTCATTTTTTATAACAATCAGCATATGTATATTTTCTAAATCTTTAATTCTTTGAGAAACAATTTCTCTACAAACTCTTTTTTCATAGTTTCTTTCCACTGAATTTCCTACTTTTTTTGATGCCGAAATTGCTATTTTAGTGTTCTCGCATTCGTTTTTGAAATAAACAACATAACTCTTGGTTCCAACTGTTTGTTTTTTAGTTAGAAGTTTTAAAATGTTGTGTTGCTTTTTTAGAACGTATCTTTTGTTCATTATGTTCACCTTAATAAAAAATAAAGATTACCTATTAAAAATATTTTAACTGGTAATCCTGGATATTTTTGTTATTTAGTTTTTAATGGTTTTAAGCTGTTAATTGCTTTCTACCTTTTGCTCTTCTATTAGAGATTACTTTTCTTCCGCCTACAGTAGACATACGTGCACGGAATCCATGTGTTTTACTTCTTTTTAACTTACCAGGTTGGTATGTTCTATAACATCCTTTCATTTTTATTCCTCCTATAAATTACACTACTTGTAGATTATATAACAATGAAAACATCTTGTCAAGATTTAATTGTATTAGTTATTAAATGTATTATCTATTCCAACGTTTGTTGTATTAAATGAATAATTTAATTTAGAAACTTCTTGTTTATAATATTGAACAGTAGAATTGCCTTCAGCATCGTAATATACAACTTTAGCGCATATATACTTTGCGTTTGCTTCATCATATAATACATATTGACTTGAACTGAAATATTTATATTTATATGTTATGTTATACGCACCACATAATGGTAGGTATGTTCCATCTTCTTTTTCAATCCACACTTGTGCATCGATATGATATGGAACCACACGATCATCTGCACTAACGTAAAACCTATAGTTATATCCTGTATCTTCGGTATTTCTATATAAATAAGTTTGGAAAACGCCAACTCTTAAATTATCTTTATTTCTGATATTTAGTGCTGAAACTTGTTTTAGTATTGAAGATTTGTTGTCATCAACACTTTGATCGTATTCTTGGTTTTTTGGCTTAACTATTTCTTCAAACACTTTTTCGATTTTGTTTTTATCTTGATTAGTAGGCATAATCATTAATTTTTCTTTGTTTGTGGCTACTTGTACATCAGCTCCTACATAATATTGTACTCTTGTATACACAACTGATGGATGTGTTTTTCCGTCATCAGTAACTAAAGAATAATTATTACTACTTTCTGTTTGAGTATTATTTTGTTCAGTAAAATAATATACATCTTTAATATCGTTAGTTCCTACGCCATCAGTTCTAACAACTTGAGCACTGAAAGATGACATTCTGTATTTTTGATCACTTGTTGATACTTCACTTCGACCTTCATGATTAAAAACAAAACGATATGTTAAAGACTCGGTAACTTTACCTGCACTTGAAGTACTATATGTTCTATTAGCATAATAAGAAACAGTTGTATCGATATATTCGTTATAAATATCATGTTCATATTCTGGTATCATAAATTTATCGATTTCAGTTTTCTTAATAAAACTTAATGATACAACTAATAATGCAACATAAACAATTAACAAAATTATTATAAACAGTGTATTAAACTTTGATATTGTTTTGTTTAACTTCCAATCAAAAAAGTTTTTATGTTCAATGTTTTTAATTTTATTTTCCATAAATCTCACCTCATATACTAAATTAGTTTACTACGAACACGTACTTATTGCAAGAGTTTTGAATAATATATTCTATTTTTCTTTCTTATTAATATATGCAAAATTTGAAATTCACTTTTACTGGCTTTTTTTTCACAAGTGAATATGTGAAAAAGTCTTTTTACATATTTCTCTTTTATTTTACATATTGTTGTGATATGATTGTATTTAATAAAGGAGTTGATGCTATGACTATAGAAGAAGCAAAGAAACATTTGTCAAATGTCTTAAATGTTTTAATCGAACAATCTAGTCCTGCAAATTTAGCTGCTGTTAAAGATCGAATCTCTAATATTGTTGATGTTTTTAAAATAGAGAATAACTATATTTATGTTATTGTGAAAGACAAATTAAACTTATTATTGATAAACAGATTTGATTCTAGGCAGATGGATGCAATATTACAAGAAATACTTCCGGAAAAGTATGGGTTCAAATTTATAACACAAATGGACGTTGATATCGAAAAAGAGAAGAATAAAACGATAGTTAACACACCAATGCAAATCAACTTTGATCGTTCATCAAGAAAATTACGTGCAGAATTTACTTTTGATAATTTTGTCGTTGGTAATTCTAACCGATTTGCATATACTTCTGCTGTTAAAGTAGCTGAAGCACCTAACAATGTCTATAATCCGTTATATATATTTGGTGATGTTGGTTTAGGTAAAACACATCTTATGATGGCTATTGGACATTATATACTTGATAAAGATATCAATACAAATATAGTTTTCACTACTGCTCAACAATTTACTGAAGAATATTTTGTCTATACAAGAAAAGATAACAGTAATATTGATGATTTTTATAATAAATATTATTCTGCTGACATTCTACTTGTCGATGATATTCAATTTCTAGAAAACAAAACGCATACTCAAGAAGAATTTTTCAAAATCTTTGATAGATTGCACAATGATAACAAACAAATTGTTGTTACATCGGATAGACCTGCAAACGAATTAAAAATCATGAATAGATTAAAATCTAGATTCAGCTGGGGAATGCCTGTTGATATCAAAACCCCTGATTTTGAGTTAAGAATTAAAATATTACGTAAAAAATTAGATGTTTTGGTATCAAATCCAAACGATGTTCCTGATGAATGCTTAGAAGTGATAGCTGATGAGTTTTCAGCAAACGTAAGAGAATTAGAAGGAGCGCTCACTAGATTTGTGTCTTACTGTGTATCAATGAATCTGGATTTCAGTAAAGAAAGTGTTTATATTGCTTTAGATGGTATGCTACAACCAAGAAAGCAATCCGAATCAAAAGAAGTAGAAGATAAAATTCACTCTTTAATTGATATTGTAACAAAATACTTCCAAATTTCTGAAGAAGATTTGTTATCTCAGAATAGAAAACCTAATTTAGTCTATGCTAGAAACATATGTTATTATGTTTTACGTGGTGAGTTGAATCTATCGTTAACTAAAATAGGTGAATTCTTTAACAAAAAAGATCATACTTCTATTAGTTATGGCGTAAACAAGATTAAAGAACAAATTCAAACAAATTTAAATGTTAAAAATGATATAAATTATATCAAAGATAAGTTGGTTTAGACTTTTCCACTTATTCACATTCTTAATAATAATAAATAAAAAATAATTTAAAGGAGCAAAACAAATTATGAAATTCCTAATTGACCGTGATTATTTACTCAATAATCTTAATTACGCAAGTAGAGCTATATCAAACAAACCCCAAATGCCTATTTTAACTGGTATACAAATTGAGGCTAAGACAGATGCGATTATATTAACAACTTCAAATTCTGATATATCTATACAAGTTACACTAAACAATACCGAATTGATTCGCATATCAAATACTGGTAGAGTAGTACTTCCAGGAAAGTATTTCGTTGAAATAATCAAATTATGTGATGCAAAAGAAATAACAATCACAACTTTTGAAGACAATATTGTTAAAATATTGGCGAATAAATCAACATTTACACTAAACGAATTAGATAAAAGCATATATCCTTATATCGATTTTAAAGATAGTAACACATTCTTCTATCTTGATGCGCTTAATTTGAAACAAATAATCAAAAAAACTGCATTTGCAACATCAACTTCCGAATCCAAAATGGTTCTTACTGGCGTTAATCTTACAACTAATGTTAATAAAATTGAAGCAACAGCTACTGATAGCTATCGTTTAGCTAAAAAGTTTATTATTAATGATACCGAAATTCCAACAACTAATTCAATTATACCTAGCAAAAGTTTAGATGAATTAAATAAAATCATTGATAATGTATCTGCAATTGTTCAAATCCATATTTCTGGAACTAAAATCTTGTTTAAATACGAAAATATTTTATTCCAATCTCGTTTAATTGATGGAACATTCCCTAATACAAACTCATTAATCCCTGTTGAAACTATAATGAATATCAAATTTAATAAATTTGATTTAATAAGTGCTGTAGAAAGAACATCATTGTTTGATAGTAACGATCTATCAAGTATGGTTAAATTTAGTATTGATAATAACCAATCAATCATCATTTCTTCTATCGTTAACGAAATAGGTGATGCAAAAGAAGTGGTTACACCACTAGAATCAGATAAATTAGTTAGTTTTGAGACTGGGTTTAGTTCAAAATACTTCTTAGATGCATTAAAATCTTTTGATTCTAACGAAATTACAATACATTTTACAGGAGAAATCAGACCATTTTATATAACAGGAGATTATGATGTTAATCATATTCAATTAATATTACCTGTAAGAGCATAAAAATACAAAAAAAGGAGCTATTATAAACTCCTTTTTTTAATTTTAAACTTGAATATTAAAATCCCATTGACTTATATAAGTCTAATAATTCTTGTTCTAATGCTTTTTTGTTGTCTGCATCCCATTTTGTCATGTTTGGAGTCTCATCAAAAGCACTCCAACCATTTGCTTGGATGTTTTTTACAATAGATCTATCTTGTAAAGGCGTTAATAATTTTGCATTTGGGGTAAATTCTTTAACTTGTTGGGTCAAAGTTTCCAAGCTTACCCTTGGAGCTCTCTTATTATAAGCCATTCCGTTAGGAATAATGTACTTTATTGAATCAATATCTAGATTGTTATCTATAAAATATTGTATTGTGTTCCAAAAACCACCTAATCCTAGAGTGTCTAAACCAACAACTATACACACTCCATCGCTAATTTCAAGTAAAATTTCAGTTAATCTACTACTTGATGGTGGAAAATCAATCAAAATATAATCAAAAAACTCACTATATTCCGCAAACATACCTTTTAATTTCTTTTCTTGAGCTCTTTCGAAAGTCAATTTCATAGAAAGTTTGTCTGTATTTAATGTTTTTATCAAATATAAGTTTTCTCTTACCTCTATTAACAAATCACCAAGTTCAGCTTTTCCTGCAATATAAAATTCTAAATAATTATCATCACTTTCAAAGATTTTATCATCAGCACCAAAGATTTTGAATATACTATTTTGATCGTCTGCGCTTACAATTAACACTTTTTTGCCTTGTTTTGCTAAAAAATGACCTAAATAACCGATAAAAGTGGTTTTACCTACTCCACCTTTCTTACAAAATGTAGAAACTATAGCCATTATTTACCATCCCTGTCTAATTTTTCTAGACATGCTATCTCAATAAATGAAGAAACTTGCAATCCTAAATCTATTGCAGCCTTTTTAATTCTAATTCTAAGTGCTCTATCCATTGTTGCTGTATATTTCTCTCTGTTTTCTTCGATCACTTCTTTTGTTTTAGGTTTTGGTGCTTCCTTTTTAGGTGTTTCAACCACTTTAACCTCTTCACGTTCTTGCTCTTTAGCTTCGGTAATCAGTTTTTTGCTCTTTGAATCATCAAAAGGGTTTTTAATTGGCTCATCACTTACAACTTTAACTTCCTCACTCACTTTAAATGGATCAGTACGCTTTTTGAATGGAGGCTGATTTGAACTGTTCATTTTTAAATTCTCCTTAAATAATTATAATTTTTACATACATACATAAAACCATAAATACATTTATACATACATACATATTTACATATTTTATAACATATAAAAACGTATTAACAAGAACGATGATAGATCAGCAAACAAGCAAAAACAGAAGTGTCAAAGAGTACAAAGTCCCGAACCACTGCCAATCCGCCAAATTTTATCTTAACTTTTGACTACCTCGAGAGACCTAATTTCATCAAAATAACGCAATAACCAAAACTGAGTAATTAATTTTAAGTTTTTGTTAAAAGTTAATTTTAAATTTAAGGCCTTGAATTTCGCTTACAATCAATTTTTATAGGTAAAATAAGTATTAATTCGTTTTAATTTTAAAAATCAAACAAAATTAAAAATTTTTAACCCTTAAAAACACAATTTTTGGCTATTTTGGTCGCTCTTGTTTTCTTTGTTTGTTCCTTTTTACTTCGTTAGATAAGCTGAAACATGTTATTTGTTTTACATAAATACATAAAAACATATTTACATATTTATTCTTGTATGTATAACCATATAAGAATATTTATGTTTTTATGTATATACATACAAATGTATATATTTATTTATGTTGTTATGTATATATTATACTATCATAGAAACAAACTTTCAAGATTAAATGTAAAGAAAATTAATAAACTTAACAAAAATATTCATAAATATATACATATTTATGTATTTATGTATAAACATATACAAATATTGCCTGCTTTGCTGCGGTGAAATTTACTGTTCTAACTTAATTTTGAATTTTAGATCACTTTTTGTTTGTACTGTTTTAGAAAAATTTCCATATTTAGTGTTTGTTGTTGATTTTGTGTTTTTTTGTGTCGCTTCCTTGCTTGCTATTTTGAGTTTTTGTGTGATGACAAACAGCTAAAAACGTATGGTTTTATGTATATATGTATATACGTATATACATTATGCTCTTTTTTTGATACTTTTATTTGAAAACAAAAAGTGAGATTCAGTGATTATTGCTTTTTACCATCAATTGCAAAGACGTCTCTCCCTATTTGTTTTTTTAACTACTCTATTTTTGGTTCTTTATGAATTAAATATAAGCTTTATAAATACATAGTTAAATATTTATATAAAAATGTATATACATATTTACATATTTACATATATTGAAATTTTAATGCTAAACTGTTAGTATGTATTTATGTAAATACTTACAAATTACATCATTATATGCCCATAGAATCATGGTTTTTTCTTTCTTATTAATAATATATAAAAAAAATAAATATTTTTATAGATTAAAAACAAATAATGTGGTATAATGCTTTTAGATTTATAAAGAGGCCAAAACTATGATAAAAATAACAATTCACACACCATATATAACATTGGGACAATTTTTAAAATATGCAGGAATTATTGACAGTGGTGCACTTGCAAAGTTGTTTTTGGCTGAAAACAGAATTATTGTTAACGGAGAAGACGAAAATCGTAGAGGAAAAAAATTATATAACTTAGATATTGTGAATGTTTTGGGTAAAGTTTATCAGATTTTGTCTGTTGAAGAGCAATGTTAAGCGTTTCTGATTTAAAATTGACCAATTTTAGATGTTATGAAGATATAAAAATGAGTTTTTCTCCAGGAATTAACATCTTGATTGGTAAAAACGGAACTGGCAAAACAACTATTATAGAAGCGCTGGGTTTTTTATTTGTTGGCAAAAGCTTTAAAAAAACAAAAGAAAGTGATTGTTTATCTAACGAAAAAGAATATTTTTGTATTGTTGGTGATTGCTTGAATGATGAAAAAAGCCAAAAAATAGTGTTTTATTATGACGATGGCGGAAAGAAAATTTCAATAAACGAAAAAAAAGTACAAAAAATGAGTGCTTTTGTGTCTCAAAAAGCGTTCGTTTGTTTTTCTCCTGACGATTTGTATATAATTAAAGGATCACCTTTAGAGAGAAGACGCTTCCTTGATGTATCTATTTCTCAAATTGACAGTGAATATATAGATTTTTTGAATAGATACAACAAAATCATCAAACAAAGAAACGAATATTTAAAATCTTTAGACGAAAGCGCCCTAAATTTTGATTTTTTAGATGTTCTTGATTTTGAATTATTGTCATGTGGGAAGCAAATAATTAAAAAAAGACAAAAATTTGTTACGCATTTATGTAAATACATAAATATTGCCATGGATAATTTGTCAAACAAGAACGATTCTTTGGAATTGGTTTATTCGCCAAAGGTTAAAGAGGAAGATTTTGAAAAAGAGTTTATAAAAAGAAGGAAACACGATATCTTTTTGCAAACTACAACATTAGGTCCACATAGAGATGATTTAATCTTTGTTATTAATAATAAGAATGCAACTGATTGTGCTTCGCAAGGTCAAATAAGGTGTGCTGTCTTAGCTTTAATAATAAGTTATTATAGATTATTAAAAGAAATAAACAAACCTTTAATCGTTGCTATGGACGATGTTTTAAGTGAATTAGACGAAGAAAGAAAGAATAAGGTGTTTAGCGTTATAGAAGATGGTGATCAAGTTTTTATCACTTGCACCGATTTAAGCAACATTTCAAACGAAATTGTTGCAAAAAGTAACGTGATTAACATCAGAAAGGATTAAATATGGGTCAAGAAGAAAAGAAAATTACAGATGTTGTCGATGAATTCGAAGCTAATGATGTAGAATCAGAGATTGACAAGAAGCATAATGAAGGAAGTTCGTCAGCTAGCTATGGTGCTTCAAACATTCAAGTGTTAGAAGGATTAGAAGCTGTTAGAAAACGTCCTGGTATGTATATCGGTTCTACAGGTGTTAGAGGATTACACCATTTAGTATGGGAAATTGTGGATAACTCAATTGATGAGGCGTTAGCAGGTTTTTGTACTCATATTGAAGTAGAAATATTACCAGATAATTATATTTGTGTTACAGATAATGGTCGTGGTGTACCAGTTGATATCCATAAAAAGACTGGTGAGTCGGCTGTTGAATTAGTTTTTGCTAAGCTTCATGCTGGTGGAAAGTTTGATAGCAACACATATAAGGTAAGTGGTGGTTTACATGGTGTAGGTGCAGCTGTAGTAAATGCGCTAAGTAAACATTTGAAGGTAGAAGTCCACAAAGATGGTAAAATTTATGTTCAAGAATATGAAAAAGGAAAAAGATTGTATCCAATTAAACAAACAGGAACAACAAAGAACCACGGTACTAGAGTTACATTCAGACCTGATGAAGAAATATTTAAAGATACAATAACATTTGATTATGAAACACTAAGATTTCGTCTTCAACAGTGTGCTTTCTTAAACAAAGGATTAAAAATTTCGCTTAGTGACAAGAGGGGAGCTAACGAAAGAAGCGTTACATACTTATATGAAGGCGGTATAAAACAGTATGTTGAATACTTAAATGAATCAAAAACTCCGATTCATCCTCAAATTATATATGTTTCAGGCGAATCTGAAGGCGTTGAGCTTGAAATTGCAATGCAATATACTGAAGAATACACAAGTAACATATATTCTTTTATCAATAATATTTACACTCCTGAAGGAGGAACACACGAAGAAGGTTTTAGAAACTCATTAACAAGAGTGTTGAATAATTACGGTAAAAATAACAATATGTTTAGAAAAGATGAGGGATTTAGTGGCGATGATGTTCGTGAAGGATTGACTGCTATTATCAGTTGTAGACATCCTGATCCTCAATTTGAAGGACAAACAAAAATTAAATTAGGTAATACTGAAGTAAGAAGAATATCTTCTCAAATATTACAAGATGGATTAGAAACCTTCTTAGCTGAAAACCCTGTGGCAGCAAAAACAATTATTGAAAAAGCAATTTTAGCAAGTCGTGCAAGAATAGCCGCAAAGAAGGCAAGAGAGGCAACTAGAAGAAAGAGCCCTTTAGAAACATTAGGGTTTGCATCTAAACTTGCTGATTGTAGATGTAAAGACCCAAGCAAAGCTGAAATTTATATAGTCGAAGGTGATTCAGCTGGTGGAAGTGCTAAATCTGGGCGTGATAGCGAATATCAAGCCATCTTACCATTAAGAGGAAAGGTTTTGAATGTTGAAAAGGCAAGAGTAGATAGAGCCCTAAGCAATAACGAAATTCTTTCAATGATCCAAGCATTTGGTACAGGAATAAGTGATGACTTTAATATTGAGGGTGCTCGATATCACAAAGTAATAATTATGACCGATGCCGATGTAGATGGTGCACACATCAGAACACTATTATTAACATTGTTTTATAGATTTATGAGACCATTAATTGAAAGTGGTTATGTATATATAGCACAACCACCTTTGTATAAAATTACACAAGGTAAAAGAGTTGAGTACGCATATTCTGATGAAGAATTACAAAAAACATTAGAGACATTCTCTAATACAAAAACCTCAAAGCCATCAATTCAACGTTATAAAGGATTGGGAGAAATGAATCCAGAGCAATTGTGGGAGACTACAATGGATCCAAGAAAGAGAACTTTGCTTCAGGTTAATCTAAGTGATGCAATGGAAGCAGATACAATCTTTAGTATGTTGATGGGTGATGATGTTGAACCTAGAAGAGAATTTATTGAAGAAAATGCGGTTTATGTTGAAAATCTTGATATTTAGGTGAATGAAATATGGCACAAGATAGAAAAAAAGATGAAATAGATTTACTTTTAGAAGGAAAAGAAGTAGATGAAATAGACGAAAACTTAGAGAATGATGAAGAAAATGATATCGAAGATGATAAGCAAAAGGATGTAGAAGTCGAAACTCCAGTTGAAAATGAAGCAAGTGATGATACAGTAGAGGTTGAAATTGGAGAAGATGGTTTACCTGTTATGCATGATAGAGGAGTTAAAATAGTTGACTTATCACGATGCATGCAGACATCATTCTTAAGTTATGCGATGAGTGTTATTGTTTCTCGTGCTTTACCAGATGTACGTGATGGTATGAAACCAGTTCATAGAAGAATATTGTTTGGTATGCATGAATTAGGAGTATATAGCGATAAACCATATAAGAAATCAGCGAGAATTGTTGGAGATGTTATGGGTAAATACCACCCACATGGCGATTCAGCGATTTATGAAGCTATGGTTAGAATGGCTCAGGATTTCAGTTATCGATATCAATTAGTTGATGGACATGGAAATTTCGGTTCAATCGATGGTGATGGTGCCGCAGCAATGCGTTATACAGAAGCAAGAATGAGTAAGATTTCTATGGAATTATTACGTGATTTAAATAAAAACACAGTTGATTTCGTTGACAATTATGATGGCACAGAAAGCGAACCATCAGTTCTTCCATGTAAATTTCCAAATTTACTTGTAAATGGAGCTATGGGTATCGCTGTAGGAATGGCAACGAATATTCCTCCTCATAATTTAACAGAAGTAATTGATGGTTTACTTGCATTGATCAGAAATCCGAATATTTCAATTGAAGGCTTAATGAATTATATAAAAGGACCTGACTTCCCTACAGCAGGTTGCATTATGGGTCTTTCTCAAGTTAGAAGAGCCTATATGACAGGAATAGGAACTCTAACTGTAAGAGCAAAATGTGACATTGTTGAATTAGAAAAAGGAAGAAACGCTATTATTGTTTCTGAAATTCCATATCAAGTTAATAAGAAAAAATTAATTGAAAGAATAGCAGAGACAGTTAAAGATAAAATAATCGATGGAATTACTGGATTACAAGATGAATCATCAATGAAAGGAATGAGAATTGTAATCGAGGTAAGAAGAGACGCAAATCCTAATGTAATTTTAAATAATTTATATAAGCATACACAACTTCAATCTACTTTTGGTGTAAATATGCTTGCTCTTGTTAAAGGAGAGCCTAAGGTATTAAATTTAAAAGAAGTTTTAGAATGCTATTTAGAGCATCAAATCGAAGTAATTACAAGAAGAACAAAGTTTGATCTTGAAAAAGCCGAGGCAAGAGCTCATATTTTAGAAGGTTTATTAATTGCATTAAATGCAATTGATGAAGTAATAGCTTTGATTAAAGCATCTAGAACTGCTGAGATTGCACTAAGTGGCTTGATGTCGCAATTTAGATTATCTGAATTACAAGCAAAAGCGATTCTTGTAATGCAATTACAAAAATTGACAGGACTTGAAATTGATAAGATTAAAGAAGAGTTGGCACAATTAAAAGAGCAAATTAAAGAATTAAAAGAAATATTACATAGTCCAAGCAAAAAACTTGATATCATAGTTTCTGAATTAACAGAAATAAAAGATAAATATGGTGATAATCGTAAAACTCAAATTAATTTAGATGAAGAATTAGAAATTGAAGATGAAGATTTGATTCCAGTTGAAGATGTAATTATTACTGTTACAAACAAAGGTTATGTAAAACGAATGACCGTTGATACATATCGAGTACAAAACCGTGGTGGAAAAGGCGTGACAGGAACTAAGATGACTGATGAAGATTATGTTGAAAAAGTAATCTATACATCAAGTCATGATACTTTATTGTTCTTTAGTAATTTAGGTAAGGTTTATAAATTAAGAGCATTCCAAATTCCATCTGCTTCCAGATTAGCAAAAGGATTACCTGTTGTTAACTTATTAAACTTTGACGAAAACGAAAAACTAGCAGCAATACTTAATATTAACGAAAAAGAGGATATCGAAGGTTACTTTATTTTTGCTACAAGACGGGGAATAATAAAGAAAACAGAAACATCAGCCTTTAAGAATATTAGAACTAACGGAATTAGAGCAATATTGTTAGCGGAGGATGATGAATTATTCCAAGTTGAATTAACAAACGGTGAAAAAGATATTATTCTTGGAGCTACCAGTGGTAAAGGTATTAGATTTAGTGAAAGTGATATCAGACCAATGGGTAGAGTATCTGCAGGTGTAAGAGGTATTAAAGTAGAAAAACCTGATTATGTTGTAGGAATGGCAATTGTGAGCACAGATGGTGATGAAATTATCATTGTTACGGATAAAGGATATGGAAAACGTACTAATGTTGACTCTTTCAGAGTACAAGTGCGTGGTGGTAAAGGTGTTAAAGCTTTAAACTTAACTGGCAAAAACGGAAGAATGGCTGCTTTGTTAACTGTTCGTGGAGATGAAGATTTAATGGTTATCACTGATAAAGGTATGATAATTAGAACTCATCTTGAGCAAATTCTTACAATTGGTAGAGATACACAAGGTGTTAAGATAATTCAACTTAATGAAGGTCAAAAAGTTGCTAATATAGCAATTGTACCTAGAAGTGATGATGTTGATGAAGATATTGTTGTTGAAGAAGATGACTTCAGTGACGATTATCAGTTGGATTTAGATTATCAATTTATGGATGATAAAGAATAAGATGTCGATTGACATAGGAATAGTAAATAAATTCATTTTTTAAAGAGAGATATCGGCTGGTGCGAGATATCAAAAATGGTTATTGAATCTACCTATTAGACTGATTAAAAGTAAAAAAGTGAAAAGTCATATGACTTTTAAATAGGGTGGCACCGCGGATAATAATTCGTCCCTTGTTCTAATAAAATATTTTTGTATAAAAAGTATTCTTATTTGATAGGGGACTTTTTATATAGTAGGAGAAAGAGAAAATGATTGATATTAAATTTTTAAGACAAAACCCTGATTTGGTAAAAGAAAACATAAAGAAAAAATTTCAAGATAAGAAATTACCATTGGTAGATGAAGTTATTGTATTAGATGAAGAATTAAGAAAAACAAAAGCTCAAGCAGATGAAATTAGAGCTTCAAGGAATACATTAAGTGCTTCAATTGGAGCTTTAATGAGAGAAAAGAAAATTGAAGAAGCAAACAAAATCAAAGAACAAGTTTCTGAGAATAACAAAAAATTAATCGAATTAAAAGCAAAAGAACAAGAATTATCTGCAAAAGTTAAAAAAATAATGATGATGATTCCTAATATCATTGATCCTTCTGTTCCTATTGGAAAAGATGATAGTGAAAATGTAGAAGTTAAAAGATTTTTAGAACCAAAAGTTCCTGCATTTGAAGTTCCATATCATTTAGATATAATTGAAAAATTAAATGGTATCGATCTAGATAGTGCTAGAAAGGTTGCTGGAAATGGATTTTATTATTTGATGGGTGATATCGCAAGATTACAATCTGCTGTTTTAACATATGCTAGAGATTTCATGATTAATAAAGGATTTACATATTGTATACCTCCATTCATGATTAGAAGTGATGTAGTTACAGGTGTTATGAGTTTTGAGGAAATGGATGCAATGATGTACAAAATTGAAGGCGAAGACTTGTATTTAATTGGAACAAGTGAACACTCAATGATTGGAAAATTCATTGATACTATTAATTCAAAAGATAAACTTCCATATACTTTGACATCTTATTCACCTTGCTTTAGAAAAGAAAAAGGTGCTCATGGAATCGAAGAAAGAGGAATTTATAGAATACATCAATTTGAAAAGCAAGAAATGATTGTAGTTTGTGAACCTGAAGATTCAATGGATTGGTTCCATAAACTTTATTCTTATACAGTTGAATTGTTTACAAGTATGCAAATACCAGTTCGTACATTAGAATGTTGTAGTGGCGACTTAGCTGATTTGAAAGTAAAGAGTATCGATGTTGAAGCATGGAGTCCTAGACAAAAGAAATACTTTGAAGTTGGAAGTTGTTCTAATTTAGGCGATGCACAAGCTAGAAGATTAGGTATTAGAATTAAAGGTGAAAAAGGTAATTATTTTGCACATACATTAAATAATACTGTTGTAGCTCCACCAAGAATGCTTATAGCTTTATTGGAAAATCATTTACAAGAAGATGGAAGCATCTATATTCCTGAAGTTTTAAGACCATATATGGGCGGAAAGGAATTTATTAGGTAGATGAAAGAAGAACTAGGTATAACAATAGTAAAATCAACATTTATTATATCTATCATTTCTCTAATTCTGACTATTTTTGATTTTTTGATTATTTTCACTGTTATGCAACTTACACTAGGTGTAGTAGCTTTATGCTTTAGTATTATAATTGCTACAAGGAAATATAAAAAAACTTCTTTTGTTTGTTTAACAATGAGCATTACTTCAATAATTATTGGTGTTGTTTTGCTGTTTTTAAATATACAATAAAAAACAAGGTATAGCATTAGCTATACCTTTTGTATAAATTAAAGTTTAATTTTATTTACTAAATCAGTAAATTGTTCTGGTGATAATTTATTTGATGAAAATTCAATTTTCAAATTATCGTTTTCATATCTAGGAATTACATGAATATGAAAATGTTTGATAGTCTGTCCAGCTAATTCACCAGAATTGTTAAGAATATTAACAGCAGATACATTCAATTTTTCTTTAATGTTCTTAGAAATCTTTCTTGTGATATCAAAAATATGTTTAGCTGTTTCTTCATCTAATGAAAAAATATCATCAAAATGTTTTTTAGGGATTATAAGTGTATGACCAATTGTGGCTTGTGATATATCCAAAAAGGCAAGACACACATCATCTTCATATATTTTATAACTTGGAATGTTTCCGTTTTTTATTTCGCAAAATAAACACATAATATTATACCTTCCTTCTAAATCCATTATATATCTTATAATATTAATAAGCAAGGAAAAACAAAACAAAAAGAATAATGTATTTAAGCGAATATGTGATAAAATGAAATTGAGGATAAATTTATGAAAAATATAACACGTAAAATTGTTGTTCTATCAATACTGCTTGCGATGTGTGTTGCGTTGTCTGTGATTGATTCATTAATATCAGGAGCAATTATATCAATTTTACCTAATATCAGATTAGGTATATCAAATATTATTATTTTGATTGTGCTATATCAGTATGGTTTTAAAGAAGGTTTGGTTTTATCAGTGATGAAATCTATAATAGTTGGTTTGTTAATTAATGGGCCAGTTGCCTTTTTGATTGGGGGTTTAGCATCTGTGCTAAGTGTTGTTGGAATGTACTTAGTTAAGAAATCACTTGATAAATATTTATCTATTGTTTCTGTTAGCTTTGTTGGTGGATTAATACATATCTTAATTCAATTATTAGTCGTCTCTTTAATTTATAAAATGTATGAGAATGTATTGATGTATGGTGTTTACTTAGTTTTGATATCAATTATAACAAGTATAATAATTGGAGTTGTTTCTTTTTATGTAAATAGAACAATCGATAAAAATGATTTACTAAAAAAAGAAAAGTCAAAATCAAGCATTTAAGAAGGTAAAACCTATTTTCATTTACAAATAGTTATATTTATGTTATACTCATCTATTAAGAGGAAAAACAAATGGAAAAGAAGTATCATGATATTTATAAAAAGATAAGTGAATATGGAACAATTATTATTCACAGACATGCACGACCAGATGGTGATGCAATAGGAAGCCAAATAGGCTTAAGAGAAGCGATAAAACAAACATTCCCATATAAAAAGATATTAATGACTGGTGATATGACTGATAGATTTGCCTTTATGGGGAAGATGGATGACGTTAAAGACAGCGACTATAATCAAGCGTTAGTGTTTATACTTGATTCTGGAGATGAATTTTTAATTAGTGATGATAGATATAAAAATGGAAAATATATAATTAGAATAGATCATCATGTCCCTAAAAATTTGTTTGCTCATATTGAATTAATTAATCCAAATGAAATATCTTGTTCTTTAATGATTGCGAAAATGATTTTCGCAACAAGAATGCGTCTTAATAGTTTAGGCGCAAAAGCATTATTTTTAGGACTTGTGACTGATAGTGGTAGATTTAGATATGATGGCTTAGATAAAGAAACCTTTGAAATAGCAGGCAAATTGATTAATTATGGTTTTGATTACCTTGATTTATATAATAACATTTATACAGAAGAACTAGAATTTGTAAAATTGAGAGCTAACCTTACAACAAAATTTAAGACAACTGAAAAAGGGGTAGCATATTTGATTAATACTCAAGAAGAAGTGAAACAATATAATGTTGATATGTTTACTATTTCTCGTGGTATGGTAAGTATAATGAGTGGCATCAAAGGAATAGATATTTGGGCAAATTTTACTGAAGATGTTGATGGAAAAATAATTGTGGAATTAAGATGCAATAATAAATATAACGTTAATGGTATAGCATTGAAATATGGTGGTGGAGGTCATAAACAAGCAAGTGGCTGTACATTATCATGCAATGATGATATCAAAAACGTCTTAGCTGATCTTGATAAATTATTATAAAGGACAAAAAAGATGGATAGAGAAATTGTTGAACGAATTATTAATAAAATTAAAGAATATGACACAATTATTATTCATAGGCATATTAGACCTGATGGTGATGCAATCGGCACATCACTTGGTTTGAGAGATGGCTTAAGGGAGTCGTTCCCTAATAAGAATATATATTCTGTTGGTGCGGATTTACCTGACTATTTAAGTTTTGTCGGTGAAGAGGATGTTGTTCAAGATGAATTATACGAAAATGCTCTTGCTATTGTTGTCGATACTGCTGTAGCTGATAGAGTGTATGATCAAAGATTCTTAAAGGCTAAAGAAATAATTAAGATAGACCATCATATTGTTGTTGATAGCTATGGTGTGATTAATTATGTTCAAGAAAAATATGGATCATGCAGTCAAATTATAGCTGAAATGTTTTATGAATTTCCTGATGTGCTTAAGATGAACAAAAGCGCAGCAAGATATCTGTTACTCGCAATGATTACTGATACAGGAAGATTTAAATTTACAATCGATGGTGGCGGATTAAGAATGGCTGCTTTTTTGGTTGATTTTGGTATCGATGTTGAGATGTTATATGCAAATTTATACACTAAGGATAAAGAAGTTTATAAATTAACAGGTTGGGTATATGATAATTTTGAAATATCAGAAAATGGTGTTGCTTATATCAAAATAACAAAAGATATAAAGAAAAAGTATCATGTAAGTAATGAAGATGCATCTAATACAGTTAATCTTCTTGATTCAATTAGAGGGTCTATGATTTGGCTTTTATTTAATGAACAAGATGAAGAAATCCGCGTTAGATTGCGTTCAAGATTTATTGAAGTTGATAAAATTGCCAATAATTATAAAGGTGGTGGACATGCTAATGCCGCTGGTGCAACAGTATATTCATTTGAAGAAGCAGACCAATTAATTCTAGAATGTGACCAATTATTAAAAGAATATAAAGAAAACAATAAGGATAAATTCTAATGAATATATTAGTGACTAATGATGATGGATACAATGCTTTTGGTTTAAAATTGCTTGTTAAACACGCTCTTAAGTATGGAAATGTTTATGTTGTTGCTCCAAAAGAAGAACAATCAGGAAAAAGCCACTCTTTAACATTAAGAAAGCATTATGCTGTTGAAAAGTGTGAAGATGTTATGCCAGGCGTTCCCACTTGGAAGGTTGACTCAACACCTGCTGATTGTGTTAGGATAGCACATTATTATTTAAAATTAGATTTTGATATCGTTTTTTCAGGAATTAATGCAGGGTTCAATATTGGTGATGATATTATTTATTCTGGAACAACTGCTGCTGCAACTGAAGCAATATTGTGCGGTAAAAAAGCAATTGCTTTTTCTACAAATCATAATACTTTTGAGGGAGCTATTAATAAGATAGAGGAAGTATTAGAATATATATTTAAAAATAAATTACTTGATTGTTGGAATTTATATAATGTAAATATTCCTCAAGGTGCAACAAAAATTGTATATGCTCCACAGGGTGGATTACATTATGATCCTAAATATGAATTGGCGGATGATAATTTGGTTGATCCTAAAGCGATTGTTTTGTGGACAAGATTAGATAATAAAGGCAGTGATATCGATATGATATTTAAAAAATATATAGTTATTACTCCTTTGTTGACTGATAGGACAAATTATATGATATTGGAAAAATTAAATAATCAATAATTAAAGATTGAAAAAATTATAGATTTAGTGTAAAATCAAATAGAAGATATTGGAGGTCTTTTATGAACGAAAAAGAAAGATATGCTGAAATGTCTCTTTTAGAAACTGCTAAAGAGATAATGAAAAAGAAAAAGAAACCACGTACATTAGAAAGTATTACTAAAGAAGTATTTGAAAAAAAGGGATACAGCACTAAAGACTTAAGAGAAGTTGCTCAATTTGAATTAGACTTTATGGCTAGTGGTCTTTTTATATATTGTGGAAAAGATAAAAAAGAAAATCAATTATGGGATTTTAAAGATAGACAAAAATCTGCTTTGCTTGATAAAGACGTTTATAATGATCCACTTGAAGATGATGAAGAAATCACAAAGAATATGCTTCAAGAAGATAATAATTATGAAGACAAGAATTTATTAATAAATGATGATGAAGAACCAGAAAACGATGAAGTTGATGATATTCAAGAAGATTTAGGTCTAATCGAAGAAGATGCTGAAACATCTGTAGTCGATAGTAATCTTTACGATGAAAATGGTAATTTTGATTATGATGAAGATGAAGAAGATGAAAATGATGATGTAGAGGATTTGTCTAACGAGTTTGACGAAGAAGATAAATAATAAATAGTTACAAATGTGAGGAAAATATTTTCCTCATTTTTGCAAATATACGTAAAAAATTAAAATAATGGTAGTTATCTTTATTTAAGATAAAGCATAAAGGAGGTATCAATGTATATTATTGATGGAAAAGAAGTTAGTAAAACAATTAAAAATAAAGTAAAAGAAGAAATTATGGTCAATAATTATAAGCCATGCTTGCTTGTTATTATGGTTGGTAACAATCCAGCAAGTTTAGTTTATATTTCTTCTAAAGAAAAAGCATGTAATAAAGCAGGTATTGAAGCAAGAACAATTATGCTTCCTGAAAATACATCACAGAAAGAATTAATTGATGTGATTGAAAAAGCAAATAATGATAAAACTGTTCATGCAATATTAGTTCAGCTTCCTTTACCAAATCATATGGACACAAAAGAAGTAATTGATACCATTAAGCCTGAAAAAGATGTAGACGGACTGACTTCAACAAATCAAGGTAAGCTAGTTTTAGGTAATGCAAGTATTATTCCGTGTACACCAAAAGGAATATTATCATTATTTGATGCATATAATATTGACTTAACAGGTAAAAATGCTGTTGTAATTGGAAGAAGCTCTTTAGTTGGTAAACCAACAGCACTAGTTATGCTTCAAAGGAATGCTACTATAACAATGGCTCATTCTAAAACCAAGAATCTTAAAGAGATTTGTTTAAATAGCGATATAATAGTTTGTGCAGTTGGTAAACCTAAATTAATTACAGCAGACATGGTAAAAGAAGGCGCTATTGTAATAGATGTTGGTATTAATAGAGTATATGACACTATTGTTGGGGATGTAGATTATTATAATGTAAGCAAACTAGCATCAAGAATTACACCAGTACCTGGAGGAGTTGGACCAATGACAATTGCATCTCTTTTAGAGAATGTAGTAGAATGTTATAAAATTCAAAAAAATATTAAATAAATTTTGGAGTCGCTATGAAATTAATTGTTGGATTGGGTAACCCTGGAAGAAAATATAAAAAAACAAGACATAATGTTGGTTTTATGTTTGTGGATCAACTTGCTAAAGATTTAGATTTAAAATTCAAACTTGATGCAAGTAAAAAGAGTGAAATATGTGAAACTTTAGTTGATGGAGAAAAAATAATTATAATTAAGCCACAAACATATATGAATTTAAGCGGTGAAGCCGTAAAGCAAGTGGCTAATTTTTACAAAGTTGAACTAAATGAAATGTTAATTATCCATGATGATATGGATTTAGATGTTGGTCATATCAGAATTAGACAAAAAGGTAGTAGTGCAGGACATAAAGGAATGCAAAACATAATTGACCTTTTTGGAACAAACGATATAGCACGTGTAAGAATAGGAATATCTAAACCTATTGGTGAATTAGTAATTAATTATGTATTAGAAGACTTTCTTAAAGAAGAAAGAATTCAAATTGAGACTTTTTTTGAAGAGGCTAAAAATATTGTTTTAGACTTTAATAAAATCACTTTTGAGGAATTAATGAGTAAATACAATAGATAAAACAATTGTGAGGAGATGTTATGGGTAAAGGGTTAGAGCTATTTGCATCAAATAACGTCGTACAAAAAATATTTAAAGAGGCTCTGAATAACAAAAAAGTATTGGTTAATGAATCAACAGAAAATTACAATTGCTTATTAGCAGCTAGTATGTTTTTAGATGATAACAATAATAATACTATATTTCTTATTGAAACGAATGCATATAAAGCATCAATTTGCTATGACAAAATAAGCAAATTAATTGGCTATGATAATGTTATGCTATATGCAATAGATGAAGTAATAGCAAGCGAGCTAGATGCAGTTAGTAATGAATTCAAAGTTGAGCGAATTAACACAATAAAAGAATTGCTGTTAAAAAACAAGAAAGTTATTGTTACACATATAACAGCAGCTTTAAAAAAAATACTACCTTCAGATGTTTTTCTAAATAATATTATTAAAATAAAAAAGAATTCAATATTAGATATCAAAATGTTAATTAAAAACTTAATTAACATTGGATATAAGAAATCTCCAACTACTAATATAGTTGGCGATTTTAGCGTTCGTGGGGGTGTTATAGATATTTACCCTCTAAATTATAATAATCCAATTAGACTAGATTTGTTTGATGATGAAGTAGAAAATATTAAATTTTTTGATTTACAAACTCAAAGAAGCATAAAAACAGAAGTAATTAATGAGATATCAATTTATCCTAATGTTGAGATAATATATGATGATGGAGAAGCAATTGCTAATAAGATTATAAGATCTTTAAATAATGTAATTGATGAACAAGTTGAAAAAGATTTATTTGATATCAAAGAACATAATTTAACTGATAAATTAAATAAATATCAGAATTATATTTATCAGAAAACCGAATTGATAACTGAATATGCAGAAAATAAGGTTGTTTTATTTTCAGATGTAAAAGCATTATTTGATTGTTATATTAAAACATTAACAGAATTGACTGAATATTTAAGCACTAAAGGTTCTATAAGTAGATTAAATTTATCTTATTATGATGATTTTTATTCAATATTTAGCGATGGAAAGCAAATATATTTACAGAAAGATGAAAATGACATAAAAGAATTATTAATGTATAATGTGAGACTTGATGCTGAGAGCTACGTTGTAAATCATTACAAGAATGATGTTAGAGTGTTTTTAGAGGATATCAAAAGAAGTAATAATAAAACTAAAATGATTACAGTTACAAATCCTGAAACTAAAAAGATGTTAATTGAATCTTTAGGTATTGATAATATTATTAAATATGATATCGAAATTGTAGTTGATTCTAATTCAATTAGTTTTGCTTTTACCGATGTTATATGTGTTGATGAAAGTTCAATCTATAAAAAGATGGATTTAAAGCATACAAAATATCGAAGCACATATCAAAACACGACTAAGATTAATTCTAAAGATGATATTAAACCAGGAGATTATATAGTTCATTATGATTATGGAATTGGTAAATATAATGGAATCAAGAGTATTGAATTAAATGATATAATAAATGATTATTTATCAATCACTTATGCTAATATGGATTTGTTCATTCCTGTAGAAAAAATTAATCTTTTAGAAAAATATCAAACTGAAGAAGGATATTTGCCAAAACTAACAAATATTGGAAATGGTGAATGGGAAAAGAAAAAAGGAAAAGTAAGAGAGAAAATTGAGAATCTAGCTAGAGATTTGGTTTTGCTTCAAGCTGTTCGTGAATCCAAAAAAGGATATAAGTATGATAAAGATGAAGAGATTCAAAAGGAATTTGAAGAAGATTTTGCATATATAGAAACAAAAGATCAGCTTCAAACTATCGATGATATCAAAAAAGACATGGAAGAAGGAAAGATTATCGATAGATTAGTTTGCGGTGATGTCGGATATGGAAAGACTGAAGTTGCAATTAGGATTGCGATGAAAACAGTATTGAATGGAAAGCAAGTAGCATATCTTGCTCCGACCACCATTTTAACAAGGCAACACTATAATGTGTTTAAAGAAAGAATGAAAAAATATGGTTGTAATGTTGCATTGATTAATAGACTAGTAAGTAGAAGTGATATCAAAAAGACATATCAAGGACTTAAAAGTGGAGAAATTGATGTAGTAATTGGAACACATGCTTTACTTAATGATAAGATTGAGTATAAAGATTTAGGTTTATTAATAATAGATGAAGAACAAAGATTTGGTGTAGTTCATAAAGAGAAGATAAAGCAATATAAAAACAACATTAATGTATTAACATTAACTGCAACTCCTATCCCTAGAACACTTCAGATGTCTTTAATGGGTGCTAAGCAAATGAGTTTAATTGAGACTCCTCCACAAAATAGATATCCTATTCAAACATATGTACTTGAAAAGAATGATACAATTATTAGAGAGGCTATATATAACGAATTAGGACGTGGTGGGCAAGTATTTTATTTACATAATCGAATAGAAGATTTAGAAATTGTACGAAGCAGAATTGAAAAGCAAGTTCCTGAAGCAAGGATAATTACAGCTCATGGAAGAATGAACAAAGTTGAACTTGAGAATGCAATTCAAGAATTTGTTGACAAAAATTATGATGTATTAATTTGCACTACTATAATTGAAACAGGAATTGATATACCAAACTCTAATACATTGCTTGTTGATATGTCTGATAGGCTCGGTCTTGCACAAATGTATCAAATTAGAGGAAGAGTAGGCAGAAGTGATCGTGTTTCATATGCTTATTTCATGTACGATTCACACACAATTCTTACTGAAGAAGGCGAAGCAAGATTAAAGGCAATTAAAGAGTTCACTAATTTAGGAAGTGGATATAAAATTGCAATGCGTGATTTAACAATACGTGGTGCTGGAGACTTTTTAGGTAAGGAGCAATCAGGATACATTGATCAAATTGGCTTTGATTTATATATTAAAATGCTAGATGATTGTTTGAACGAAGTAAATAATATTAAGACCGAAAATGAACAAAATGCGTTTTTAGATGAGTTCCAAGTATCTAAGCATATCGATAACGATTATACATCTGATGATGAAATTAAAATTTATATTCATAAGCAGATTAATAATATCAAATCAAAAGAAGATAAATATAACGTAATTAATGATATTGAAGATCGATTTGGAAAACTAAATAGTGGAATCAAAGATTATATTCAAAAACAATATATTGATGCTATAGCGAGAAGCATGGGGGTTGAATCAATCAAGGTCAATGATTTTAAAGTTAATGTGATATTTAATAAAGAAGCATCAAAAAAAATTAATAGTAAAACAATAATGAAAATTGTGTTTGAATTAGGTGAAGACTATTCAATACAATATAAAAATAATAAATATATTATTTCAATAAATAGATTTACTAATTCTAAAAAATGGATGTACACTTTAGAATATATCTTGTTTCAATTATTCCCTAATAAATTATAATACTTGAAACTATATTGATAATGTAGTATAATGCACTAAAGAGGTGAAACTAAATGGAAAAAATAGCAATCATGACGGATGTTAATGCTGGAACTGATTATTTGGATGAACAATATGATATTACTGTTTTGCGTTCTATGATTAATTTTGGTGATGAGCACTATGTTGATGGAGTTGATATCAAAGCAGATGAATTTTTTGATAGGTTACAAAAAACTGATGTAATTCCTTCTACCTCAGCACCTACTGTTGGAGAAACAATGAATTATGTTGAGAAGCTAATTGATGAGGGTTATACCGATATTATTATGTACGCAATTAGTTTTAAACTTTCATGTATAGGAACAATGGTTCAAAGTGTTGCTGAAGAATATGAGGATAAGATTAAGATTCATGTTGTTGATACTAAAAGATCTGTTTTTGAGCAAGCATATTTTGCTATAAATGCTTATAAAATGGCTAAAGAAGGCAAAAGTGTTAAGGAGATACTTGAAAGAAGCGATTTTTTAATTAACCATAGTCGTGAATTATTTATTGTTGATGATTTAAAATATCTAGTAAAAAACGGAAGATTAAGTGGCTTTTCTGGTTTTATGGGTTCTTTACTTCAAATTAAACCGATATTAGAACTTAACGATGAAGGTGCAATTGTAGTAAGACAAAAAGAAAGAACTCTAAAAAGAGGATTGAGTGAACTTCATGATATCGTAGCAAACGAAATTAAAGATGGTAAAAAAGTATACCTAACTGTATATCACACATGTAGATATGATGATGCAAAAGAATTAGAAAAACAATATTTAAAAGATTTTCCTAATGTTGTGAAATCACATGTAATTTCTATTACTCCTGCTGTAGGAGCTCATATTGGATGCGGTGTATTAGGTTGTGGTTATATAATTTTAGAATAGGTTTGGTTCAAAACATATATTACATATAAAAAAGGAGAGTGAATTATGTTAGTAAATATGGTTGAAATGCTTGAAAAAGCAAAAGAAGGCAAGTATGCTGTTGGTCAATTCAATATTAACAATCTTGAATGGACAAAAACAATTTTATCTGTTGCAGAAGAAATGAGATCTCCTGTTATCTTAGGTGTAAGTGAAGGCGCTGCTAAATATATGGGCGGCTTTAATACAGTTGTTGGAATGGTTAAAGGATTATTAGTTGATATGAAGATTACTGTTCCAGTTGCTATTCATCTTGATCATGGTCAATCTTTTGAAAATTGTAAGAAAGCTATTGATGCTGGATTCACATCAGTTATGATTGATGGTTCTCATCATCCAATTGATGAAAACATCGCTATGACTAAAGAAGTAGTTGATTATGCTCATGCACGTGGAATTAGCGTTGAAGCTGAAGTCGGAACAGTTGGTGGAACTGAAGATGGTGTTTATGGTGGAATTAAGTATGCTGATGAAGGCGAATGTGTTCGTATTGTTAATGAAGCAAAGGTTGATTGCTTAGCTCCAGCTCTTGGCTCTGTTCATGGACCATATAAAGGCGAACCAAAACTTGGTTTCGTTGAAATGGAATCAATTAAAAACGCAACTAATAAGCCATTAGTATTACATGGTGGAACTGGTATTCCAGATGATATGATTAGAAAAGCTATTTCATGTGGAACTTGTAAAATCAATGTTAATACAGAATGTCAATTAGCATTCCATGCTGAAATTGTTAAAGTATTAGCTGCTAAACCTGAAGTATATGATCCAAGAAAGTTCATTGGACCAGCTACAGCAGGAATTGCAAATGCAGTAAAGGCTAAGATCGAAGTATTTGGTTCAGCTAATAAAGCTTAATTAAGAATATATTAAAAATAACTAGAATAATGAAATGTTATTCTAGTTATTTTTTTATTTATGTTATATAATAAGTATTAGAGGAAAATAAAATGAGATCTAAAAAAATATATATAAAATGTAATAAGTGCGGAAAAGTTAACATTATAGGGAATTTAAATGAAGAGCTTAAATGTTCAAATTGTCATTTTCCTATGTCCATAAATGAATCTTTAATTATCAAAAATAAAGAAAAATCAGCCGATAGACTACTTTATGAATTAGAAAATAAGATAATTATAGGTGATAGTTATAAATCAATTCTATCTATACTTATTGAAAAAGGTGTGGACAATGATTTAATTAAATATTTAAAATGCAAAAATGATAATACAAGTTTATCTTTTATTAGTGATTCATCGCCATATAAATGGCTTATTCTTAAAGATATTTTGAAAGACGATGAATTTACAATAGAAAAAAAGAAAGAATTAATCTCTTCAATAAGCATTACAGATAAAGAAATGTATTTTGAAATACTGAATGAGTCGATATTTAAGTTAGAAAAATCAAAAAAACTAATTGAAGAGCTAAAAAACAAAAAAATAGATATGGTGTTTAATGAACCAAAGTTGATAAACCATAACATAACACCTGCAAAGATTGTTATTGGTGTGCTTTCAATTTTATTAATATTTATATTTACACTATTTTTTGATAATGATTTAGGAAAACCAATTTCAATAATATTAAGTTTAATACCAAGTATTATTATTGGCGTTAATATTGTAGTAAATATAAAAATAAAAAAAGTATATCAAGTATTAGTTGGTATAATATTATGCTTTATCTTGTTCTATTTTATTTCATATATTTTAATAATAAGATATGATGGTTTAATTAATTTAACTCAACATATGAAAAATATTATTAATTCTGTTCCTAATTTTGTACATGAGATATTCGAAAGATTAGAACTTAACGGAATTTTAGAAGAAGTTGAGGGAGAGTAATATGAAAAATGTAATTGGATTAGAAAAATATAGGGAATATCAAAAGCGAATTAGCGAATTATCGAAAGAAGTAATGAAATATAGAAGTGAGAATGATGATACATCAGTTATGGAATTAATAAAAAACGAAGAAAAAAAGAAAAGTCTTGATAGATATTTCTTGCTTACTATCTTATTAGTTACTTTAGTTGTTGGAACAATTACTTCATTTCTTAAAATAATGGAAAAAACTAATCTATTTTGGATAGATCTAGTAATTTATGGTTTGTGGGGAATTACTTTTATTGTCCTTTATAAAATAAATAAGCAAAAAAAGAAAAAATTAATAGCAAAAAGAGAAGGATTAATCTCAAAAGAGAGTGAAGTAATAAAGAATTATGAGAACGAACAGAGCAAAATTTATGATATTGTAGTTTACATCATAACATTAAACGATTTTTATCACGAATTAATAAATGAAAGTGGTGAAAAATTAGAGGAAAAATGGCAGAAATTAACACAAAGAGTAATTGAAGCAATTAATGAAGATGTAAAATATGATGTATGCGTTCAAACTTATCAAAATTTCTTCAATGAATGGTTGAGAAAAAACGAAATATATGGATAAAAAAAATATAGAAAATTTCTATAAAAATTTAGAAAGTTTCAATTTAGAATTTAAGAACGAAAAAATCATTTACAACGGTAAAGAATTTTCAGAAAACGACTTTCTTAAAAAAGCGTGTTCTTTTTCTATTTTTAATGAAAAACAAATTAGTGTAAAAAATAATGCAATAATAGAGCTTCCAAGCACTATTGAGAAATTATTTTTACGAAACGTTTATAAAATGTCGATTTTGGGCTTGTTTTTCCCTTGTACTTTATTTTTGTTAGTTTCGTTTATAACTTTTAGTCTCGGCGCTTTTTTACAAAATAACGCAAATTTTGCCAATTTTGCAAAAATGAGCTATATTTTGAGTTTTTTCTTCATTTTGGTCTTCTTGATTATGCTTGTGAAAATATTTTGTGGTGAAAAAGTGTTCGTTGAAGAGAAATATGGGAAGAAGAGATTGACTCATATTTCAAAGAAAAAATACCAAGAAATGATGCAAGTATTCAAGTTAAATATTATTAATGAACATTATTATTTTGATAATTTAAAATCTGTGAGCAAAAATCATGAATTAACAATGCGAGAATTTAGATATAATGATGTAAAAACAGTCTATAATCTGTTTAAAAATGCTAATGTTTGTAAGTATTTGATTGCAAAAGAATTTAGATGCGAAAAAGAAGCATATGAATTTGTAAAAAAATGTGTAAATGACTATAAAAATAAGCAAATTTTTAAGCTTGGAATTGAAATTAATGGTCATTTGATTGGTTATATTGGTCTTTCAACACATGATTTAAGTAAAAATACGTGCCAAATAATATATGCAATAGGTGAAGAGTATTGGGGAAACGGATATGTTTGTGAAGCAATAAGCTTATTTATCCCATATTTAAAGAAAAAAGGTAAAAATATTATTTATGCAGGGCATGTTGATGAGAATTATGCATCTAAACGAGTTCTTGAAAAGAGTGGTTTTGTTAGATTTGAAGCAAAAGATTACGTTTTAGATATACATGGTTTTCCAAAACAAATTGTTTCTTATATATATGGTGAGTGTTTAGAAGACACAGATGAAAGCAAAAATGTATAAAAGTATTTAATATTTTTGTATTTAGTGGTAAAATGATAATACCTTGGAGGTCTTTTTATGAGAAAAAAGATATTTATATTAATTATTCTTTTCTTATTAATATTAGTAGTTGGATGTGGAGAAGAAAAAGAATTAAAAATTGTAGGTTCAAATAACTTAGAATTAGGATTTGAAGAAACATATAAATTATTTAGTGGTAGTGTTGAATTAGATTCTGAGAGTGCTTATTGGACTTCTAGTGATAGAACAATCGCATTATGTAATAATGGAATAATAAAACCATTAAAAGAAGGTGTATGTGATATCACTGCAGTTCTAAAGAGTGACGGAACAAAGGTTGCAAAAACAACAATAACTATTACTGATGCTTTGATTAAGGCAGTTGAAATATACTCACGTGAAGGATTTTCATTATATGTTGATGATGTATTATTGTTAGATTATAAAATTTACCCTGAAAATGTGAATGTTGAAATGGTATGGTCTAGTAGTGATGAGTCAATAGCAACAGTTGATGATACTGGGTGTGTAACCGGTAAAAGCGTTGGTAGAACAACAATTAGATTACAAAGTGGTAAAGCAGTAAGTGAAGTTGAAGTTGTTGTAAAAGAAAGAATAACCGAATTGCAAATGACATCATCAAATAATGCTATAGTTGGTCAATCTTTCAAAATGTCATTTAATGTTGAAGATGCTATAGTAACATTAGAAGATAATGATGGTATTATTGAAAAAATTGGTAACTATTATTTTGCAAAAAAAGTAGGTACAGTAAAAGCTAAAGTTTCATCAAAATCTTTGTCATCATTAAAGAATGAATTTGAAATACATGTTTATGATGGAACTTCAATGGAAAAACTATGTAATAAGATGCATGTTAATAGTAATGTTGATACTGCAATAGTTAAAAATACAGCAAATACATTGAGTGATGTTCAAAAACTAGGACAAATGATGGTTATGAATACGTCATTAAATAGTGTAAAAGAAGATGATGATGGTTTATATTTTACTGATACAGTTTCTGGTAGAATTCAAAAAGTATATTTAGTTGATTTCTATGAAAATAAATTCTTTGGTAATTATCATTATTCAAGTATTAATGGTGTAGATGATTCAAAAGAGACATTAAATCTATATTATAAATATGCTTTTGCTACAAACACTATTGGATCATTAAACATTGTTAGTGCCAGTAGACTTAATTATCAAGGCTATTTCTCATATAAAATTAATAACAAAGGCATTGGAAATTTAGCACAAAATCAAGTTGAGACATATTATCAGAATATTGCTACACAATTAAAAGAGTTAGGTTATAACATAATAATTGAAGATGGTTATACAAGTTATAATGAATTAGGAGTATTCAAAAAAGATAATGTTGAGAATAATTATTATTCAACTGTAGCACGAAAATCATATGAAAAATTAGGTATTATGGTTGGATATGATGTCGATTATCTAGAAGATTATAATAAAACAGCACAATGCTTGATTAATTTGGTGAACAATGATGTTGATTTTATTCAAATTGAATATAATGCAAATGATTTTTGTGATGGAAAGAGCACTATTGAATATTTAAGAGATGTTTTACAATATGAAGGAATAATATATTTAAATACTGACTATTATAATTTTGCTTACGAGGATGATGAAGTTGGTTTAGCTTATGATTATTATTTAAACGCAATATTACAAGGTGCTGATTTAATTAATGCTCCACTATCTCTTTCTACAAGCCGTTGGTATCGTGATGGTTTTAATGAAATTGTTCTTCCTATGTGTGATAGATTAATCAATGAATATACATCTAATGATAAGTTAAAGCAAAGAATTGATGAATCTGTTGAAAGAATCATTACAAAAAAATATGAATATAAATGTATTGAAGCAACAGAAATTAGTGAAAATGATATAGATCATTCTGCTACTAATAGAGCAGTATCTACAATATTGAAATCTTCTTATGAAGTAAGCGAAGGATTTAAGAAAATAGAAAAAGACAAGAATTTTATCGTTTTTGGATATCAATTTAATACAGGATCATATTATGATGGTGGAAGAATTCAATATAATTTTGTGAAAAATGTTCAAGAAAGTTTTGGAAAAGATTATAAATTAACTGCTTATTCTAATTATTATAGCGGATATGAATCATATAAAGATTCATATGATGTAAATGATCAAGTTGTTATATTGTTAAATTCTGAATATTATACTTATTCTTATGAGAGTAGTCATGGAAGGGTATATGATTCAATGGATTTAATTAATATGATTAAAGATATATATAAATTAGGTGTTACAAATATTCAAGTTATAGTGATTGGTAGTCCAAGCATAGAAGCATCTTTACCAGATTATGTAGAAGTTATTCAGACAAATTCAAGTTACACAATTGGATTTAGTGAAATTATTGATATTTTAAAGAATGGTAAATAAAATATAAAGCTCACTTTTAAAAAGTGAGCTTTATATCATTTTTATTAAGTCTTTTACAGAATCTACAATTAGGTTTGGTTTAATATCTGAATTGTTAATAGTTTCCATTGTTGATTCACCGCTTAATACACAAATAGTAAATGTGCCTGCATTAAATCCAGCAGTGATATCAGTATAAATTCTATCTCCAACTACTGCTATATTTTCTGGTTTGATATTATATTTATTAGAAAGAATGTTAATCATATCTGGTGCAGGTTTACCGATGTACTTTGGTTTTTTGCCTGTTGCTGTAGTTAACATATTACATATGCTTCCACAATCAGGAACATAACGATGGTTTTTAATAGGACAAACATAATCACAATTAGTTGCTAAGAAAAGAGCACCATCACATAAAAATTCACATGCTTTTTCTAATTTGTTATATGTAAGTTCACGATCAAAGCCTACTAATACAATATCTGGGTTTTCTTCAACAATTCTAACATCATACTTTAGTAATTCATCCCTTAAGGCGTTTGTGCCTACTAGATATATTTTTTTATTATTATAGTTTTCTTGTAAATACATTCCCATAGCCATGCCTGAGGTAAATATATTTTCTTCTTTAGCATAAAAACCTAGTCGGTTTAACTTGTCTAAATATTGTTTTTTAGATTTTGATGAGTTGTTAGTCAAATAAATTATTTTTTTGTGTTTCTTATTAATAGTATCAATAAATTCAATTGCGCCATCAAAGACATCATCATCTAAATAAATAGTACCATCCATATCAAGTAAAAACATTTCTATATTTTTTAAATCCATACTTTTATCCTTTTTTAATTATTTTAATATATTTTATCATTATAAAGATATTAACTCAAGTTAACAAAATAAAATTAGTGATAAAATAAAATTTATATGATAAAATAATTTATGTTAATATTATGTATAATGATAAGAAGGTGTTAATATGGAGGAAAGCAGAAGTAATTATAGTCGAAACCCATATAATTTCAAAATTGATTTTGAATTTAAAAAGCATAAATATAATGAATATGATGCTATAGTTGTAGGTGGTGGTCACGCTGGACTTGAAGCTGCTTTTGCTTTAGCTAGAACAAACAAAAGAACTTTAATGGTGGTTGGAAGTGTATATCGTATTGCTACAATGCCATGCAATCCATCAATTGGTGGCCCAGCTAAAGGAGTAATAGTTCGTGAAATTGATGCTTTAGGTGGTGAGATGGGAAAAGCAACTGATGCCACTTTGCTTCAATTAAAAATGCTTAATAGCTCTAAAGGACCAGCAGTAAGGGCGTTAAGAGCACAAGCAGATAAAATTGAATATCCAAAATATATGATGAATGTTGTAAAAGAGACAAAAAATCTAGAAGTTTTAGAAGGATATGTAACAAAAGTAAATGTTGATGAAAACAATAAAGTAATTGGCTTAGTAGTAAATGATGAGGAAATTAAAACAAAGGCAATTATTATTGCAAGTGGAACATATTTAGATTCATGCATTTTAGTTGGTCATACTAAATATCAATCTGGTCCAAATGATGAACCAACAACATCATTATTAAGTAAAAGCTTAAGAGAACTAGGATTAGAATTAATAAGACTTAAGACAGGTACTCCTGCAAGAATTGATAAAGATAGCATTGATTATAGTATGTTAGAGCCACAATATGGTGATGATATACCACATAGATTTAGTGAAACAACTAGTAATCCTATACCACTTGATAAACAAGTAACAGTATATTTAACTTATACTACTCCTGAAACACATAAGGTGATTAGAGATAATTTGGATAAATCTAGTATGTATTCAGGACTTGTAGTTGGTGTAGGTCCAAGATATTGTCCATCAATTGAAGATAAATTAGTGAGATTTGCAGACAAAGAAAGACATCAATTGTTTATTGAGCCAGAAGGAAGAGAAATCTCAGAAATGTATGTTCAAGGATTTAGTACAAGTATGCCTCATGACGTTCAGGACTTAATGATTCATAGTTTGTCTGGCTTTAAGAATGCTATAATAAAGAAATATGCATATGCAATAGAATATGATGCAATTAATCCACTAGAATTAAAAGGAAATTTGGAAACTAAAAAAATTGAGAATTTATTCTTTGCTGGTCAAGTTAATGGTACTAGTGGCTATGAAGAAGCTGCATGTCAAGGGTTAATGGCGGGAATTAATGCTTCGCTAAAAATTGATGGAAAAGAACCATTAATATTAAAGCGTAATGAAGCATATACTGGTGTGTTAATTGATGATCTGATTACAAAAGGAGTAAGAGATCCATATCGAATGCTTACATCAAGAGCTGAATATAGATTATTATTAAGACATGATAATAGTGAAGCGAGATTATTGAAGTATGGTCATGATGTAGGCTTAATTAGCGATGATAGATATAATAAATTTGTTGAACTTCATAAAAGATATGAAGAACTTGATAATGAACTAAATGAAATTAAATTTAATCCAACAAAAGAAATAAATGATTATTTAATCTCTAAAGGCTTAGATGTTTTGAATCAAAAAACAAGTGCTTATGACTTGTTAAAGAGACCTAATGTTGAATTAAAGGATGTTGAATATTTATCAAATAAAAAAGTTGGATTAGATATTTTCCAAGAAGATGAATATGTAATAAGAATAAAATATGATGGATATATTAAAAAAGAAGAAAAACTTGCACAAAGAATGTTACAAATGGAAGCAAGAACAATTCCTAGTGATATAGATTATGATGAAGTACCAAATATAGCTAGTGAAGCAAGGGATAAATTAAAGAAGGTTAGACCTATTAATATCTCACAAGCATCAAGAATTAGTGGAGTTAATCCAAGCGATATATCAATTTTACTAGTTTATTTAGAAGCCAAATATAGGAAAGCACAAAAATGATAGATATCGAAACAATAAAACAAAATACTAAATTTAAGAAATATTACGAATTATTAGTTCAAGAAAATCAAAAATACAATTTAACATCAATTACTGATGAAGAGGAAGTATACTATAAACATTTTTTAGATTGTGCTACAATTCTAAATTATTTTGATTTGAATGATAAAATAATTTGTGATGTGGGAAGTGGTGCTGGGTTTCCTGGTATGGTTCTAAAGATCTTGTGCCCAAGTATGAAACTATACATTGTTGAACCACTAGGGAAAAGATGTAAATTTCTAGAATTTGTAAAAAAAGAATTAGGATTAAAAGATGTCTTTATAATAAATGATAGAGTAGAGAAAATGAACGAATATAGAGAATGCTTTGATTTTGTCTTTGCTCGTGTAGTTTCTAATTTATCAATGTTAATAGAGTTATGTATTCCGATTGTGAAAGTAAAAGGATATTTTGTATCGATGAAGGGGAGCAATTATCAAGAGGAAGTTAATCTTGCTAGTAATGCACTTAAGAAGTTAGATTCAAAAATTGGAAGCATATATGAATATCAATTAGGTTCTTATGGTGTCCATTCATTAATTAAAATCTTAAAAGATAAAAAGACCAATGGAAAGTATCCTAGGTCATATGCAAAAATCAAAAATGACACTTTGTAGAAATATTTAAAAATTGCACTATATTAATAAGAAAGAAAATTAAAATAAAAAGGAAGATTCAAGGATTATGGGAAAAATAATTGCTATCTCAAACCAGAAGGGTGGAGTTGGTAAAACTACCACTGCAATCAATTTAGCACATGCTTTATCAAGAAAAGAGAAGAAAGTATTATTAGTTGATCTTGATCAACAAGGTAATGCATCTTTAGGAGTAGGCTTAAATAGCGAACTATTAAAAATATCTACATATGATTTATTAACAACTGATATTGAAACTAAAGATGTAATTTATAGTCCTATGGATTTGTCTTTTCATATTATTCCTGCATCTTTTAAGCTTGCATATGTTTATGAAAAAATGTTTGGTGTTAAGGACAAAGAATTGGTTCTTAAAAATAAATTATTTCAAATAAAGGATAATTATGATTTTATTTTAATTGATTGTCCACCTACGATGGGATTATTAGTAGATAATGCATTATTTGCTGCAGATTCTGTGATTATTCCTGTCGAATGTAATTATTATGCTTATACAGCTTTGACACAAGTGGTTAATCAAATTAATCAAATTCAAAAAGTAAAAAATACAATGGGATTATCATTAAAGATAGAAGGTGTATTATTAACAAAATTTGATAATCGAAGTTTAGTAGGGTACAAAGTAATTGATAAAGTAAAAGAGATGTTTCCAAAAAACACTTTTAAAACAATTATTAATAGATCGAGTCACATCGAGGAAGCACCTATTTATGGGCAAACTGTAATTAAATATGCTTATAATTCTAAAGGAAGCAAGGATTACAGAGAATTAGCAAAAGAAATATTGGATAAAGGAGATAATTAACTATGAATGGATTTCAAAAAATAGTTGAATGGTTTAAACAATATTCATATAAAATTGCATTGTGCCTTTTGGTGATTTTAGCTGTATTAGTCATTGTGTTATTATTAAAATTATTGATAATGAAGCTAAAAAAGAAAGTAGATGTAAGAGGTCGAAAAATTGCTAGTTTAATTTATAGTATTGTGAAATATACAATTATATTGTTTTCTTTTTTTGTGATTCTTGCGATATGGGATTTTGATACAACAATTGGAGTAATATTATTTTCAATAGTGGTTTTAGTGATTGGACTAAGTGCTATACCTTTGATAAGAGATATTATTAATGGTATATCAATTATATTTTCAAATACATATGCAGAAGGAGATGTAATTGAAGTAAATGGATATAAAGGCAAGGTAATTGGATTTTCTATTTTTAAAACTAAAATTCAATTAAAGAATGGAAGTGTAGTTGTATTAGCAAATAACACAATTCAAAATGTAATTAATTATTCAAAAGATTATGTAAATGCATCAATTAAAATAGAAATTACAGAACTTGATAGAGTTGATGAAATAATCAACATTATAGATAATACATTAAGTAATATTAAAGATAATGTAGATGGCATTGTTGAAGGGCCAAATCTAGTTGGCTTAGAAAAATATGAAAATGGGATAGCAACTTATAAAATTACAGCTAAGACAACAATTGATGATTATAATAAGGTTATGAAAGGATTGCAAGAATATGCTCTAAAGATAACAAGAGAGCATAAAATAAGATAATATGGAAAGTAAAACTGCAAATATTTATGATGTAGGTGATGTGATTTCTTTTAAGAAAAAGCATCCATGTGGTTCTTATGAATGGAAGGTAATAAAGATAGGCGTTGATTATAAATTAGAATGTGTTGGCTGTGGAAGGCAAATAATTATTCCAAGAGTAAATTTAAAAAAGAAAATAAAATAAAACTCACAATTGTGAGTTTTTTATTTAATTCTATTTGTCAATATGGTATAATCATATAAAAAGGTGATTAAAATGTATATATTTAAATCGTTAAAATTAGTAATATCCAAACAACCAGGATTATTATTTGTTGAAATAATTAATACATTATTAGGGATGGTAATAGCAATTATCCCTATTAGAGTTGTTAAGTATATTGTTGAATCATACGAAAATGCTTTAGAATTTAGTAGTATCATTTCAAAAGTAATTATTTATTTTGCAATATGTCTTCTAATAAGTGTTGTTTTGTTTTTAACAAGTCTTTACGAGCAAAGGATTAGTCGTTTATTTAATGCTAAGGTGTCCGTAGTATTTTATGAAAAGTTGTCAACAATTGATTATAGTTTTCATGATAACCCAATGTTTTTAAATGATTTTACTAGATCTTTAGAGGAAGGTGTAGATAATATTTATAGACTTGCTAATAGTTCTTTAAAGGTTGTTGAGCAAGGTATCAAGAGTTTGAGTGTTTTGCTTGCTATTATAGCCATTAATTTTAATATAGTTTATGCAATCATTGGAATAACAATTTTATATATGTTAGTTGCACTAAGGATAGGTTTGTTAAATAATAAACGTTGGAAAGCAGAAAGACCATTCAGAAGAAAAGTATGGTATAACAATAGAATGTTTACTTTAAAAGATGGAATGGCTGATATTAAAATTAGTGATATTGATGATATGCTAATTGATAATAATAATGAAGCAAATAATAATTTAATAAAACAAGCTAAAAAATATAATTCTAGAACGGCTGCTTGGGGTGTTGTTTCACAAGTGCTATTGGTTTCAATATACCCATTATCAATTTTGTTATTATCTTATGTTACGAAAGATAGCAATGCTTTAAGTTTAGCTGGCTTTTCTAGTTTAACTGTTGCTGCTACAACTATGGCATCTCTTATTACAAGTTTGATTAGCCCGGTTGGAACGGTACTTGATACACTCCCTGAAGTTAAAGTTCCATTTGATTTATTAAAAATGGAAGGAAAAATAGAGGGTGCTGATTATGGTGATACTATTGAAGAATTTAAAAATATTAAAATAACACATGCTGATTTTGGATACACAGAAGATAGAATTATTTTAAAAGATGTGAATTTTGAAGTTAACAAGGGCGATAGAATAGCTATAGTAGGCGCAAATGGAGCAGGAAAAACGACGATTGTAAAGTTGTTACTTAGATTATATGATGTCACTAATGGTGAAATATCAATTAATGGCAATTCGTATTTACAAACTAGTCCTGAAAAATTAAGAAAGATTGTTGGAGCTGTATTTCAAAATGTAGAATTATATGCTGTATCAATTGGCGAGAATGTATTACTTAGAAAGCCACAAAGTGAAGAAGATTATGAATTGATTGAAAAAGCATTAAAGTTTAGTGGTTTATATGAAACTGTTATGGCTTTACCAGAAGGAATTAATACAGAGATAAGTAGAGAGTTTAGAAGAACTGGTGAAATATTATCAGGAGGTCAAGCTCAAAGACTTGCTATTGCTAGAGGGTATGCGCAAAACTATCAGTTAATTATTTTTGATGAACCATCTAGTGCATTAGATCCGCTTGCTGAAGCTAAAGTATATAATAATATGATTGAGATGGGGAAAGATAAGACAATTATTTTTATATCTCATAGATTAACATCTACAGTTCATGCCAGCAAAATCTATTTATTTGATGAAGGTAAAATAATAGAAAGTGGCACACATGAAGAATTAATGAAGCTAGGCGGCACATATCATAGGATGTTTGTCTCTCAAGCTGCTAAGTATTTAGGAGAAGATTATGAATAGAAATCAACTCTTAAACAAAAAGGTAACCTTCAAAGACGTATTAAAAACAAATCTAAAAGTATTAAAATTTGTTTTTAAAATATGTCCAGCCTACATTATATTCTCAATTTTCTATATTCTTGCTTCTACATTTGAAGCAGTTGTAGAAGTGCATTTGATTAGTGATGTAATAACATTAATAAGTAATCATGCTGAATTTAAAGTATTACTTTCAAATATTGCTTATCATATTATTGTTATTGCTGCTTGTTATATTGTTATAACTATATATGATTCTTATATTAAATCTATATATTCATATAAGTACAGGAAAGGAATACAAGAATATTTATATAGAAAAGTTAAACTGATTGATATTTCTTGTTATGATGATCCTGATTTCTATGATAAGTTTTCAAGGGGCTTGACTGATGCTTCTATGCGTGGAATTTCAACATATGAAATGTTTGTTAACTTTGTGAAAAGTATTTTAACCGCTATCGCTTTAGGAACATACGTAGTAGTGGGAGATTATATTTTACTTATAATAATTGTCTTGTCTTCTGTTACGAATGTAATAATGAATAATATCAGTATTAAGCTATGGCATGGAGTATGGCATGAAGCTTCTACAGACAGAAGATTCTATTGGTATATTAGAAGAGTATTCTATGGACAACGCTATGCAGCAGAAATAAAAACAACTCCAATTAGGAAATTATTAATTAGTAAATATAAAGAAAAAGTAGAAAATGTTGAGAAAATATACAATAAAACTTATAAAAAAGTAGTATTACCACATGTGGTTTCAAGCTTTTCTACACAACTTCTTCAACAGGCTGGAAGCTATTTGTATTTAGCTTATAGATTGTTTAAGTCTTTTATTGATATTTCTGCTTTTACAACTTTAGCTAATGCAACATTTAAGTTTGCTAATAATTTTCAAAATGCAATGAATATATATACAAACTTAAGAGAGAACTCACTTTATAGCGAAGACTTTTTGTGGATTTTAGAATATGAACCACAAACAGAAAAAGATGATGGAGTGCCAATTGATGAATTTGAAACACTAGAAATAAAGAATATTTCGTTTGCATATCCAAAAAATAAATTTAATAGCATAAATAATTTGTCAATGACAATTAAAAAAGGAGATAAAATCGCTATAGTTGGTGATAATGGTGGTGGTAAAACGACTTTAATGAAGTTGCTACTAAGATTTTATGAACCCAAGGAAGGCGCAATTATTTACAATAATCAAAACTTAGGTGTATATGATAGAAAGGCACTAAGAAAGAATTATTCTATTATTTTCCAAGATTTTCAAATTTATGCAATTAGTATTGCAGAGAACGTTTTATTAAGAAGATGTGGGACCAAAGAAGATGAAGAAATAGTATGGCATGCTTTACAAATGGTTGGATTGTATGATTATGTTAAAGAATTACCTGATGGTATATATACTGAAGTTAGTAAAGAATTTGATAAAGATGGTGTGAATTTCAGTGGTGGTGAAAAGCAAAGACTTGCAATTGCAAGAGTATTTGCATCAAATGCAGATATTTACATTCTTGATGAACCAACAGCATCATTAGATCCTATTGCTGAAGAAAGAATTAATAAATTAATACTAAACAATGCAGGAAACAAAACTATGATTATTATTGCTCATAGATTATCAACAGTTGTAGATTTAGATAAAATTTATTTAATTAGGAATGGTGCTATAATAGAATCAGGTACACATGAAGAATTATTAGCTTTAAATGGAGTATATAACGAAATGTTTTTAACTCAGAAAAAGTTATATCAAAAAGATTAAGGAGGAAGATGAATGAAAAGTGAAAATAAATCATTTATGATTTTTGCGTGTAATTCTAAAGAAGTATCTTCTTTACTTAAAACTGTTTTAATTGATTCATTAAAGCAATCTAAAACAAAATATGAATTTATTAATAAAGATGGTGAAGATTATATTTTATTGATAAATAAAGATATAACAGATGATCTTAAAGAAACTGCGTTATCACTACTTCAAGATTTAGATAATGATATATCAGTATTAGAAGGTTTTAGATATAGTGACAAAGAACAATTAGAAGGCATCTATAAATGCTTTAAAGATTATAATTCAATCGGTTATACAAAAATTGCTGATATCATATTAAAGCTTTCTGATGAAGATTTAAAACCAATTAAGGAAATGCTACTTTCAAAATTAAAAGACAATTATTTGAAAGAGATAATAATTGGAATGTTTAAGTCTAATTTAAATATAAGTAAAGCAGCCAGTGTTGTTTATATGCATAGAAACACTATAAACAATAAACTTGATACAATACAAAAAGAAACAGGATTGGATATCCAAAATTTCTATGAAGCAATGGCTATGAATAGGATATTAAATTAATATGATCATGAATACTAAAATATTTATTTGTCTAGTTTTGTTTATGTTAATATGTTGCTTGATAGGATGCAATAAAGAAAGAGAACTAGAATGTAATGATTATAATTCTTTTGTAGAATTGAAAGAAAAAAATGAAGATTGTTTAATATTTATTCATAAAAGTGACTGTAAATATTGCGAAAAAGCATATGCTTATGTAAATGATTATTATTATAATTCAAGTAAAGTAATAGTAGCTTATAATTTTGATTATGGAAAAATCGAAAAAATTGATGTATCTAGATTTCCAACTCTAATTAAAATGAATAATGGAAATATGGAAATTGTAGCTATTGGCTTTAATCAAGTTAAGTTATATTTACTTGATAATGGTGATTAATAAATTTGGTAAATAATAAACAAAATAAGATTGTGCATATTGCACAATCTTTTATTTTTATATAGTCAAAAAAAAGATATAGTGGTAAAATCGCTATGTATAAAAAAATATGTTAATGTTTAAGGAGGAATTTTATGGCAACAGTAACATTGAAGAATATTAATAAGGTTTATGATGGCAACGTTCATGCTGTTGTAGATTTTAATCTACATGTAAAAGATCGTGAATTCGTAGTATTTGTAGGACCTTCTGGATGTGGTAAAACTACTACATTAAGAATGATTGCAGGACTAGAAGATATCACATCTGGTGAATTAAGAATTGATGATGAAATCGTTAATGACGTTGCACCAAAAGATAGAAACATCGCGATGGTTTTCCAAAGTTATGCTTTGTATCCACATATGTCAGTTTATGATAACATGGCATTTGGTTTGAAATTACGTAAGTTTGGACGTGATGAAATTGACAGACGTGTACAAGATGCAGCTGACATTTTAGGATTAAAACCATTATTACAAAGACGTCCAAAGGCTTTGTCAGGTGGTCAAAGACAACGTGTTGCATTAGGAAGAGCTATTGTTCGTGATGCTAAGGTATTCTTAATGGACGAACCACTATCTAACCTAGATGCTAAACTACGTGTACAAATGAGAACAGAAATCATAAAGATTACTGAAAGATTAGGAATTACTACAATTTACGTAACACATGACCAAACAGAAGCTATGACAATGGCATCTAGAATCGTTGTTATGAAAGATGGTTTAGTTCAACAAATCGGTGCTCCAAAAGATATTTATGATTTCCCTAACAATAAATTCGTTGGTGGATTCATTGGTACTCCACCTATGAACTTCTTAGAAGGAAAAATTACTGAAGATGGTTACTTCTTAACAGGTGATCATAAAGTTGGTTCATATAAGATTAAGATTCCTGCAAATAAATTCAAAATGTTAGAAGATCAACATTATATTGAAAAAGATATTATTATGGGAATTAGACCTGAAGATATTCATGATGAGAATGTTGTTGCTGCAACTTATCCTGAAGCAAAAGTTAAATTAAAAGTTGATGTATCAGAATTATTAGGTAGTGAAACTTTAATCTATGTTACAATGGCTGCACAACCATTAGTAGCAAAAGTTAATGCTAGAGTTGATGTTAAGATGCATGACGAAATCGAACTTGCTTTTGATATGAATAAGTGTCATTTCTTCGATCCTAACACTGAACTTAGAATCGTTAGATAGAAACTAATATAAAAATGAGTTAGCAGTTTCGTTTGTTAACTCATTTTTTACGAAAAATAAATTAGTAATTATATTTTTGAATATTATGAAGTGCTTTTACTTTATTTTAATTCAAAAATGAAATATAATCATAAATGTAATAAGATATGAATTTAGTCAATATTAGGAGGAAAATATGAAGAAGACTATAAGAGATGTAAATTTAAAAGATAAGAAGGTATTAATTAGAGTTGATTTCAATGTACCTATGAAGAATGGTGTTATTACTAACGATAATAGAATCGTTCAAGCTTTACCTACAATTAATTATGCATTAGAAAATGGTGCAAAAGTAATTCTATTCTCTCATTTAGGAAGAGTTAAAGAAGAAGCTGATAAGGCTGCTAATAGTTTAGCTCCAGTTGCAAAGAGATTAGAAGAATTATTAAATAAAAAAGTATACTTTGTTCCTACTACTCGTGGAAAAGAATTAGAAGATGCTGTTAACAATATGAAAGTTGGCGATGTTGTAATGTTCGAAAACACAAGATGGGAAGATGTTCCAGATAAGAAAGAATCTAAGAACAATCCTGAATTAGGTGCATATTGGGCATCACTTGGTGATGTATTTGTAAATGATGCTTTTGGTACAGCTCATAGAGCACATGCTTCTAATGCTGGTATCGCTGCTAATATCAAAGATTCAGTTGCTGGATTCTTGATGGAAAAAGAAATTAAGTTTATTGGTGATGCAGTTGATAATCCAGTTAGACCATTCGTAGCTATTTTAGGTGGTGCAAAAGTTTCTGATAAAATTTCTGTTATTGAAAACTTATTAACTAAAGCTGATAAGATTTTAATTTGTGGTGCTATGGCTTATACATTCTATAAGGCTCAAGGCTGGGAAGTTGGAACAAGTAAATGTGAAGATGATTTTGTTGAATTTGCAAAAGGCTTATTAGAAAAAGCAAATGGTAAAATCGTATTACCATGTGATACTGTAGTATCAGATAAATTCCCAGAAGATGGTGATGTTATTGTTAAGAAGACAGTTGCATCAAATGCTATTCCTGCTGATATGATGGGCTTAGATGTTGGAATGGGAACAATTGAATTATTCAAAAAAGAATTACAAGGTGCTAAGACTGTTGTATGGAATGGACCTGCTGGTGTGTTTGAAGTAAAAGAATTTGCTGTTGGAACAAATGCCATTTGTGAAGCATTAGCTGAACTTGAGGGTGCTACAACTATTATTGGTGGTGGAGATTCTGCTTCTGCTGCAATCAAGTTAGGATATGAAAAGAAATTCACTCATATCTCTACAGGTGGTGGAGCAAGTTTAGAATATTTAGAAGGTAAGGAATTACCTGGTGTTGCTTGTATTAATGACAAGTAATTAATAATTAGTGTTTAAAAATTTAATAGGAGGTATATATGACAAGCGTATTACATATTAAAAATACATCTGGTATTGATGCTCGCTTAGCTCAACAAATCGTTCAAAAAGCTTCTGAATATGAAGCTGATATGGTTTTAAGCTATTTAGGCAAAGAAGTAGACCTAAAGTCAATCCTTGGAATCATGTCTCTTGCTGTTTTAGAAGGTGCTGAAATTGAAATTATTGCGAAAGGAAATGATGCTAAAGAAGCAATCGATGCTTTAGCTCAAATGATTAAATAATGAGAAAACCTATTATTGCTGGAAATTGGAAAATGTTTAAGACTAGAGATGAAGCATTACAATTCGTTTTAGCTGTAAACGAAAAGATGCCATCTATAGATAAAGTTGATAGTGTTGTTTGTGCTCCTGCAATTCTTTTAAGAGATCTTGTAAAGAGACAAGGTGATAATTTAAGAATTGGTGCACAAAATATGCATTTTAAAGAAAGCGGAGCTTACACTGGTGAAATTTCACCTATTATGCTTACATCAACTGGTGTTACTTATGTTATTATTGGACATAGTGAAAGAAGAGCAATGTTTAATGAAACTGATGAATCTTGTAATTTGAAACTTCATTCTGCATTTGAACATGGTTTAAAACCTATTTTATGTGTTGGTGAAAGTTTAGAACAAAGAGAAGGCGGAAAGACAGAAGAATTATTATCATTCCAATTAGAAAATGATCTTAAAGGTTTAACCGCTGATCAAGTTAAAGAATTAGTAATTGCTTATGAACCTATTTGGGCTATTGGTACAGGAAGAACTGCAACTAGTGATGTTGCTGATGATACTTGTGGATTCATTAGAGAAAAAGTAGCTCAATTATATAGTAAAGAAGTTGCTGAAGCTATTAGAATTCAATATGGTGGAAGCGTAAAAGTTTCAAATATTGATGAATTGATGAGTAAACCAAATATCGATGGTGCATTAATTGGTGGTGCTAGTTTAATTGCTGAAGACTTTATTAAATTAGTTAACGCTGCTTTAAAATAATTAAATAGTAAAATAAATACTCATTTTTATTCTGCATTTATTTTCAGGGCAAGGTGAAATTCCTGACCGGTGGTAAAGTCCACGAGCTGTTATATAAGCATGAAATGGTGAAATTCCATTACCGATAGTATAGTCTAGATGAAAGAAATAAAAGAAAGGATTATACAATAGTGCCCATTATAACCTTATTTGGGCACTATTTTATTTATATTATGAAAACAACAATAAAAGCCTTAGCTGCTGGATTAATATTAGTAGCTATTGTAACTATATCATTGATCTATTTCTTTAAAAAAGAAAACAAAGATAATTTAACAAAAAAGCAAAAAACAAGAAAAATGGCGATGGTGTCAATATTGAGTGCTTTATCTGTCGTGCTATACTTTTTAAAATTCCCTTTACCATTTTTTGTTAGTTTTTTAGATGTTCAATTTTCTAATTTGCCAGTGTTTCTAGCAAGTTTTATGTTTGGACCTGTTGAAGGAATTGTTGTAGCATTAATTAGAACTTTAATTAAAATTCCTTTTTCTTCAACAATGTGTGTTGGTGAATTACAAGATTTAATTATTTCGATTACTATATCTTGTATTTCGGGAATAGTATATTTTAGAAATAAAACAAGAAAGGGAGCATTAATTTCTCTCATACTTGCTAGTGTATCTTGGGTTTTGATTGCTTTATTATCAAATGCCTTTATTTCTGTTCCTTTTTACATTAAATTTATGTTTAATGGAGATAATACAGTTATTGTTAATATGATTAAAGCAGTAATACCAAATACTACAAGCGAAAACTATTTAATGAATTATTTATTACTATCATGCTTACCTTTTAATATATTGTTAAGCAGTGTGGTGAGTTTAATAACTTTCTTGGTGTATAAAAGAACATCAATCTTATTTAAGAAATTTATTTATAAAGATGATATGCAAGGAGATATCTAAATAATGAAAAAAGCATTTATTGGTATATTTATTATAATTACATGTTTATTTGTTCTTTGTGCCTGTGGTGAAGCAAAAGAAGCAACAATCGAATGTGAAGATTTATTTTTATTACTTGATGGTACTCAAAAGATTAATGCTACTTCAAATATAGAAAAAGCATCATATGTGTATGAAATTGTTGAAGGCGATGCTATTGAAATTCAAGGTGATCATGTCTATGGTAAAAAACTAGGTATAGCAAAAGTAAATGTATCTATTAAAGGATATGAAGGAACAAAAACCATCACTATTGAAGTTGTTGAAGAAGGATTAAAGTTGACTGGTCCAAGTGAGGTTGTTATTGAAGAACAAATTGAATTAACATTACACAAATTTGGTATTGATGATGAAGAATATATAACATGGAGAAGCCTAAATCCAGAAATTGCTACAGTGTTTAAAGGTCTTGTTACAGGTGTTGCTTTAGGTAAGGCAAAAATAATTGCAAGATCTGATGTTTTTACTACTGAATTTGAAATTGAAGTTATTAGACCAACAGCAACAGAACTTGTTGTAGAAGGCAATGTAGATACAATTAAATTAGATACAGATTGTGAATATGAATTGGATTATGAAGTATTACCTTTCTACGCATCAAAGGATATTGTTGTTACAAGTGATAATGAATTAGTAAAGGTTGTTGATGCATACAAAATTCAAACAAAGGGAATTGGAAAAGCGAAATTAACTATTGTGTCAGTAAGCAACAATAAATTAATTAAAGAATTAAATATTGATGTAGTGCAAAAAGAAGGACCAAAATTTGAAAAGCAAAGTGATTACAAAGAGGTAATTGATGTTAATTATGGTGATGTTTCTGCGCTTTTACAAGGATTAAAAGTAATTGATAATGCTGATGGTGAAATTGGTGATAAAATATCATGTAACATTAATGACTTACATTCATATGGTGAAAAAGAAATCGAAATTACAGCTCAAGATAGAGCAGGTAATCAATCAACATTCACAAGAAAAATTAATGTAATTTGGACTTATAAAACAAAATTTATTGGTCATAGAGGTAGTATATATGGTGTTGCAAACACTGAAGAAGCATTCCTATATGCAGCACGTGATTTGCATTATCAAGCATTAGAGTGTGATGTTCATCAAACAAGTGATGGTGTGTTTGTTGTAAATCATGACGATGATTATTTAGGAATTAATATTGCAAGTATTACATATGATGAACTAAAAACAATTGAAAAAACAGAAAAGACATTTGGATACCCTAAATCATTAGGTTTAGCTGAAGAAAAATATACTGCTACAATTTGTACAGTAGAAAGATATTTACAAATATGTAAAGAATATGGATGTATTGCTGTTGTTGAACTAAAATCCTCACCAGGTATTTCTAGCTATAGCCAAGATAGAATGCAAGCATTGATGGATTTAATTACTAATTGTGGAATGTTAGATAATTTAATTATTCTTACATCACAAAGAGCATGTCTAGAATGGTTAAGAACTCATAATTATAAAGACGTTAAAGCACAATATCTTGTAAATAGTTTGGAAAGCGAAGATACTTTAAATTATTGTATAAAGAATAATTTTGATATTAGTTCAAATGTTTCTGGTGATCATCCAAGTCAAGAGTGGATTGATAAATATCATGCAGCAGGACTTGAAGTATCTGTATGGACATTCTCTTCATATAGTGATTATTCAGCTGTTCAAAAATATATCGATAAAGGTGTTGATTATGTAACAGTAGATTGGCACATTATGGAAAACTTAGATTTGAAATAAACAATTATTACAAAGTTTTATATACAAGGAGATTGTATTATGGAATTAAAAAGAATTAATTATAATGATATGCCAAATATTATTAAATTAACTGAATTTAGAGATCTTATTAGAGATATGTTGTTTCCAAATTATTTTAATTTAATTAATGATGAGGAAGAATTAAAAAATAAAGTAGTTGATATGTTTAAAAAATATATTTGTGATGACGAGGTTAAATGTAATGAATTCATTAATTCCTTAAAAGATGTCTATAATTCATTATTGACTGATATCAAAATGACATATGACTCTGACCCAGCATGTCTTTCTATGGAAGAAGCTCTAATAACTTATCCAGGTATTTGTGCAATAATTACTTATAGAATAGCCCATGTATTATCAAATTTAGGCTTTGGCCTAGAAGCTAGAATAATTTCTGAAAAAGCTCATAGTCAAACTGGTATTGATATTCATCCTGGTGCTACTATTGGAGATTATTTCTTCATCGACCACGGTACTGGTATTGTAATAGGTGAAACAACTACAATAGGTCATCATGTTAAAATATATCAAGGAGTAACACTTGGTGCTCTATCATTAAGTAAAGGACAATTAATAAAGGGTGTTAAAAGACATCCAACAATTGGAAATTATGTAACGATTTATGCTGGTGCATCTATTCTTGGAGGTGAGACATTTATTGGTGATAATTGTACCATTGGAAGTAATGTATTCATTACATCATCAGTAAAAGAAAACCAAAAAGTTTTAAATAAGGCACCTGAAGTTGTTTTCAAGGATAAAATATAATTCGAAACGTAAAAACTTATTGACAAAATGAGGCTAATCAAGTATAATGGTTAAGGTGTCAATGAGACAGCACTTAAATGATAGTTCTTTAAAGATTAACCAAAGGTGGTAATGAGTAGTCATGCTGAAGGATGAAAGTTTTAATTATGGTCTTTGGAATATATTGATTTAAGTCCTAAAAAATAAAAAGAAAAAGGAGATTTAAAATTATGGCACGTTACACAGGACCTTCATGGAAGGTATCAAGAAGATTACATTTTTCAACTTTAGAAAATGGTAAAGAATTTGCTATTGGTAAGAATGGCAAAGCTAGAAGAGATTATGCTCCTGGTCAACACGGACAACGTCGTGGAAAATTGACTGAATATGGAACACAAATTCAAGAAAAGCAAAAAGTACGTTTTATCTATGGAATTAATGAAAAGCAATTCCATAACACATTCTTAAAAGCTGGTAAGATGGCTGGTAAGACTGGTGACAACTTCTTAGTTATGTTAGAAACAAGATTAGACAATTTAGTTTATAGAATTGGTTTCGCTAGTACTCGTAGACAAGCTCGTCAATTAGTTAACCATGGACATATTACAGTTGATGGAAAGAAAGTTAATATTCCTTCATACTTTGTAAAACCTGGTCAAGTTATTGGCTTAGCTGAATCTTCAAGAAAATTAGTTGTTGTAAAAGAAGCTTTAGAAGCAATCGTATCTAGAAAAGAATACATTTCATTTGATGAAAATAAACTTGAAGGAACATTAGTAAGACTTCCTGAAAGAAATGAATTCTTAGAAGATATTCGTGAAAATCTTATCGTTGAATTCTATAATAGATAATCTATAATAAACAATAATATATTTTTTGCATTTGTTTAATTAAAAAGGTCTTTATTAATTTAATAAAGGCTTTTTTATTATTTTCCTTTTCAAATGAAAAAAATAAGATTATAATATATTTAAGATGAGGTGAAATATGGAATTTAATTATAAAAATTATCATATCAGAATGCTTGATAAAAATAATAAACAAGAATTAATTGAAGTACAAAAACTTCGTTATGATTATTTATTAAAAGAATTTAATAATGAATTACCTGAAGATGGATTAGATGATGATGGTTATGATAAATATTGCGAATCAATAATTATTATTGATAAAGAAAAAGGCAAAATTGTTGGTACCTATCGTCTAGCAACATTAAAAACTATTGGAGATGCTAAATTCAAAACAGAAGGTGAATTCAATTGTGATGCCATAAGAAATTGTGGGAAGGATTCTATTGAGCTTGGTAGAGCTGTAGTTCATGCTGATTATAGAAATGGAATTATCATACAATTACTTTGGGCTGCTATTTTTGAATATGCATATGAGAATGATTGTAAATATTTATTTGGTACATGCTCATTTCATGGTGTTGATCCTTCTAAATATGGTAATCTTTTGTGTTATTTGAAAAAGAATTATTTAACTGATTTGGATATTTATGCAACACATAATGTTTATGAATTTGATTATTTAGATGAATATGATGAAGCAAAAGTAAAAGAAGAAATTGCAGGAGTAATAAAAAGTTATTTATCATTTGATTGTAAATTTGCAAGAAATGGCTATATAGATTATGAATTTAACAGCTGTGATGTATTAACTGTGGTTGATATGGATAATTGTAATCAGAGAATATTACAAAGAATGAAGAGGTTTGTGCAATAATATGAAAAATATAGTTAAATTCTTTTTATTGATTATTGGTTTAGTATTTGCATTTGGTTTATTTTTTGAAAGTAGCAAAACAAAAGCTGATGAAGCAATTGTTGAGATGCTAGATGGTGCAAGTATTAGAACAGATAATACATATGCTTTGATGTTTAAAGCAAAGAAAAATATAAACGCTAATAAATATTCATATGGATTCTATTATGCTAAAGGAGTTTATAATCGTGATGAATTAATCAATTTAGCAGAAAAGAAAAAAATTGACCATGTGAAAATGGAAAAAGATGGAACTTATAGTGCATCAATTGTTCTATCAATTAACGAATTGGAACAAAAAGTAACATGTATTGCTTATGCTGAAGGTGAGGGTTTTATAATATATTCTAATAATGTTTGTTCACGAAGTGTTATGGATGTTGCTAATATTTTAGGAAAAGGATATGCAACGTATGTTGATGATATTATTAATTTAGCTGGTGAATACAAAACAGTTAAAGTAACCTTTAATGTTAATAACGGAAGATTTGAAGAAACAGGTTCAAGCGAGAATTTAGTTAAAGAATTGAAGAATCCTTGTGATTTTCCAGTTGTTTCAAGAGAAAACTATGTGTTTGTGGGTTGGAGAAACTTAGAAGAAAATAAAATCTATGCATCTTTTCCAGGAACTAAAAAAGAAAATTCAGAGATAACATATGTAGCTATATGGGAACAAGTTGCAGGTGCTAGTGAATTATTAGCTCAATATTTACCAGATGAATTAGAAGAGAAAACTGTTTTACCTCTTGAGTATGATGGCAAGACATTAAAGTGGTCAGTAACTAGTAATAACATTATTAGTTTTGATAATGGAGCGTTGACATACAATATTCTAAATAGAGACCATAATGATCATGATGTAACAGTAAAATTAGAATATGATGGAAAAACTGCAACTAAGAGTTATAAAATTAATGCTTTAGAATTTCATACATTAACTAATAAATCACCTTTCGCTATGTATTTTTCAGTTGGTTCTTTAGGTAATTTTACAAATTATAAAGATAATTCAGTAGATAGAATATTCAGTGAAAAAGTTAAAGAAGAAATTGATATTATTTATTATGCCTTTGCTAATATTGATTCAAGTGCTAATGTTTATGTTGGTAAACCATCAACATATCAAACTATACACAAGCAATTAATGGAATTAAGACAAACTGGAACGAGAATTGTTTTATGTATTTCAGGTGTTAGTGGTGAAGCATGTAGAAACTTTAGAAATATTTGTGGCGATAATAATTTGAGAAAAGTATTTGTTAGTAATCTGGTTAATACAATGCTTACTGAAAACTTTGATGGTATTGATATTGACTGGGAGAGTGCTAGTGAAGATAATTTGGTTGTTGCAAGTTACATGAGTAATTTGATGAAAGATTTACGTGTAGCTCTAGATGCATTACAACCTAATAATAAATATTTATTAACATGTGCAATCCCTTCAACATCTTGGGGAACACAAGCTTCAAGATTTGATATGAAGACACTTAATAAGTATGTTGATTATGTTAATATGATGTCATATGACTTAAATGATAGTGATAAGTCAACACATGTATCTGCACTATATACTTCATCAAACGATAAAGGATATGGATTCGGTGCTGTTTATGGAGTTAATTTATTTACTAATTTAGGTTTAGATAAAAAGAAAATCATAATTGGAACTGCTGCTTATGGGAAAGCATATAGAGTAAATGGATCATCAACTAATCCTAAATATCCTGGTTTAGGCGTGAAAGCATCACTTATTCAAATACCAGGTGTGACTGGTTCATTTGCGAGTGGAACAATTTATTACACTGGCGTTATGGAACTTAAATCAAATCCTAATTATGTTGAATATACAGAATATAATAATAGTAATCAATATGTTGGAACATATCTATTCAATTCTAGTGAGAACATCTTTGTTGCTTTTGAGGGTGAAGAAATGATAAAGCAAAAAGCAATATTTGCGAAAAACAACGGAGTTGGAATTATGATTTGGAGTTACTTTGAAGATGCTAGTGGTAACTTGGTTGAAACTATAGCAAATAATATTAGAAAATAAAATATACATAATTATAAAAAGAGAACGTAAACGATTACTTTGAGATATATTAATTGTTTTCGTTCTTTTTTATTGAATCAATCACATATATATGCTAAAATATGAAACATAGGTTTTAAAAACATTATTAGGAGGAATAATATGGGAGTAAAAATCGTAGAAACTGCATTAAGAGATGGACATCAATCTTTGTTTGCAACTCGTATGAATACTGAAGAAGTATTATGTGCATTAGAAGAATTAGATAATGCTGGATATTATGCTTTAGAAGTATGGGG
>JAFSVH010000018.1 GCA_017450215.1 Bacilli bacterium
AAATATGTAGCAGAAGATTTAGCTAAATATATGAGTGTTTCTGTAGAAGAGTTAATTAAAGCAACAAAGGATAATACTGAAAAATTTTTTAATATTAAAGGAGAATAACTTTAATGGCAAAGAGTATTAATTATTTTCTAAATAATTATAATACACTTAAAGATAAAAATGGGATTGTAAGATTTCATGAAGTAGATTGTAATACTCAATTACATTATGTGCTAAATAGTAATGATAGGATGTTTTCTATTTGCTCTCATTGGGGATATGGAGCATATGATAATAATGGGGATGTAATAGAAGAAAACAAAGTATCTGCTGATACATATTGTAATGCTTTAGAATTAAATATGAAAGAAGAAAAATATGAACTTTATGAGTTAAATCCTAATTTATCATACCATTAAAGGAAAGAATTATGGGAATTGGACAAACTACACCTCGCGTTTATGATACAGGTTGGTATATTGATTATGATAAACCTGTGCAAGTAAAATCTAATGTAAAAGTAATTAATTATACTAAAATTGATGATGATTCTAGCTTTTTTACATATGGAGTAAATTTAGGAGATTAAAAATGCCTGATAATAAACCTTCTGGTATCTTCATGTATGGTTATCCAGCCGCAGGAAAAACTACTTTTTGTAAGAAATTTATAAAAGAAAACCCAGAAGTAGTTTATATTTCTGCTGATGCTATCCGTGAAGAAAAATATGGTAGTCAAGATACATATGGTAATCCAATTGAAATGTATGGTTGGATTCTTGATAAGATGAAAGAAACCTTAGATGCAGGAAAAGATTTCATTTATGATGGTACTAATCTTTATAAAGAATATCGTACTGATTTCTTAGATGCTTTAAGTGAAAGAAATTGGAATAAATTCTGTTTGCGAATTAATACAACCAAAGATAAATGTATTGCTAATCATGCAAAACGTGGTAGGAATATTACGCAAGAAGAATTAAATCATTATTTTGATATTAATGAACCTCCAACAATGGAAGAAGGTTGGGATGAAATCGAAGATGTTTCATATATGTATGGGCATAAAAAAATTTATATCGCCTCTCCATTTTTTAAAGAAAATAATAGAGAAAATGCCCTAAAAGCTACTGAAATTCTTCGACAAAGAGGACAAGAAGTATATTTACCTCTTGAACACAAAACTATTAATGCATGGGATTATCCTAATTATCAATGGGGCAAAATGGTTTTTGATAACGATGTAGAAGCTATAAATAATTGTGATATTGTTGTAGTTTTAAGTTATGGAAGAGAATCAACCGCAGGAACAAATTGGGAAGCAGGATATGCTTGGGGAATTGGCAAAAATGTAATAGTTGTAGAAATGCCAGAAGTAAAACTAATGAGTTTAATGCTTGCTAATGGTAGAATTGCAACACTTAAAGGTATAGATGCTCTAAAAACTTATAATTTTAAAAAATTGCCTAAATTAGAAGATAGAGAAATGGAGCAAAAATAAATGAGAGTAAGCAGTATAAAAATTCGATTAGAAATTCCTCTTCCAGTTGACAAACCAGATGGGAATGGTGTATACTATTCTACAGAATGTTGGGAGAATTTAGTAGAAAAGCATCTTGAATGTTTACCAATTGTTTGTACGGGAGAAAAAGAAACTATGCTTTTAGGTCAAACTACAGGTGCTACAGTTACTCCTGAATCTATTATTATTGATGGATTTATTTATCATGGCGGTACTAATGAATCAGTAGATATTGTAACTGATGAAGAAGGCAGAGTTATTGTTAATAAAATGATAATTCAAACTGTAGGATTTAGTAAATAATATGAGTAATTTTAGAGAAAACATGATAAATATTGCCAAAGATACTATTGCTATTAGTGAACAAGGCGAGTATACTTTAGGTAGAATGTTATTTAAATTAGATAATAAATTAGAGACTAAATTATTTGAGTCAAAAGATTTTGATAAAATTGCTAAAACTATTAAAGAACAAAAGCAAAAGCATAATTTTATTGTTCTTTATAGACCAGAAAGTACATTAAAAACTATTTATCGCTATCGTGATATTAGACCTAGTACAAGATTAGGAGTTCTTAATTTTGCATCTGCATATCATGCTGGTGGAGGGTTTTTAAATGGTGCTATGGCACAAGAAGAAAGTTTAGCATATTGTAGTAATCTTTATAGAAAACAAACTACAGGAGAAGGTAAACTATTTTATATTAAAAATGAGAAAGAACATAATGCTTTTTATACTGATAACATGTTAATGAGTAATGTTACTTTCTTTAAGAATGATAAATATCAATTAGTATATCCATTTGTATGTCAAGTGCTGACTTCTCCTGCTGTTAATGTTACTTTAGCTAAAAATAAAGGCTTTAGTGATGAATCAATTGAAGTTGCTATGAAGAATAGAATGAGAAAAATTCTTCAATTATTTGTTTATAGTAATTGTGATACTATTATTCTAGGAGCTTTTGGGTGTGGTGTTTTTGGTAATCAACCAGAAACAGTAGCAAGACTTTGGAATGAATTAATTTATGATGAAGATTTAGGAAGTTATTTTAGATTAATTATATTTTCTAT
>JAFSVH010000019.1 GCA_017450215.1 Bacilli bacterium
AGATAATCTCCTTTCAGTGTGGTTTGGTTGCTTACATTTTAACACAGATTATCTACTTTTTTAATGCAAATATAAAGTAATTATTAAAATAGATATAAGGTAGTGTATGTGTTAAAATTCTTGATTTTTGACACTACCAATTATTAATAAAGGAGAAAAAACATGAAAAAAATTAATAGAATTATTGTTATTATGCTAATCTTTGTATTCACATTTGTGCTTTCATCTTGTAATAGTAATAAAGGTGTTTTAGTACAAGATGAAGAGTGGAATGATATGATAAAAAATGGGATTAGTATTTCAAGTGATAGAGCGTTTTGGCACATTTATTATATGTATTGGAATATCAAAGAAGAAAATGATGATTTTTTAAATAGTCATTCTAGATATAAATTCTTAAGAGATAATAATCTTGATTTAAATTATTATATTTGTACTCATATAAATGAAACTACTAAACATTTAGGTATATATATTGATAAAAGAATACCTACAATATTAGAAGAAAATGGTATAAGAAATATAATCCCAGACAAAGAATATGAATTATATGATAATATGGTATTTTATCAAGGGAAAATAGTTCCTAGTGAAATTATAGAACAAATACCAGAATTAAAGGATGTTGATTTATCTATATATTCATATGAATTCGAAGAACCAATAATACCACGAAGAATTGATGATTTAGTATTAATTAAGCTATTAAAGTTAGTTCCAATGGAAGCGGAAAACGTAATAAGTAAAGAAAAACAAAAAATATATTATGTTTATTATCCAATCGGAAAATTAACTAATAATAGTTTTGAAGTAGAGGTTGAAGAATATAAACGCTACGAATTTTTTAGAGAAAGTTTATTTCATAAATATATAAAAGTAGATACTTATTATCCAACTATTGATTGTACAAAAGAATATCGAACTATTGAATTTGTAAAACAATATTGGCCATACGAAGATAAAGAATATTACGATGAATTTTATGAATTTGTGGAAGAATATGTAGTGGAAAGAAGAAACCAAGGTAATTTTGAAGTATTGACTATAGATTTTGATAGATTCATAGAAGGCTTGATTGACATGAATAAATAAAAATTGATTTAAAAATTTAATGATTATTTAGTTTACTAAATAATCATTTTTTTCTTTATACAATCAAATACAAAAAATAGCTATTGTGGTATAATCTATTTAAGGGTGAAAAGATGAAAAATTATATAATATTAATATTAATTATATTGTTCATATTATTAATTGTTTTATTAATATTGAGAAAAAAAGGAAATAAGAATAAAACAAAGTTTGAAGATAAAAAAGAATTATTTAATTTAAAAGAATATAGTGTTGAAGAATTTTTTGCTTTTAGAAAATCATATTTAAAAAGATTTAGGAATGTTAGGATAAGTGGTGTTTATATTCTTTATAATAGAAATAAGAACATCTATTATGTTGGTCAAGGAAGTAATGTGATTAATCGGATAAATATGCATTTTGTTGGTCATGGAAATGGGGATATTTATGCTGATTATGTTAATAAAGATATATTTGATATTAAATTTATCTTTCTTGATGAAAGTGGTTATTCATCACTTGATGAACTTGAAAGAATGTACATAAGAGCATATAATGCAAAAGAAATAGGATATAATAAAACGAGAGGTAACTATGGAAAAAAATCTAAATGAAAAATTAAGAATCTTAAAAAGTGATAGTTTGTTTGCTCATAAAGAGATAAAAGAAATTTATGAGAATAGTGTTGAATATCGATGGAAGAATAAAAAAGTATTAAAAGAATTAGTTATATATAATGGTGAGAATATTGATAATGTAGTGACAAATAATGTCATTGATAAATCTATTGATAATGAATTCTTTTTGACTGGAAAATCATCTTTAAAAGTTGTTATTGATAATGTTGTGAATGGAAAGAAAAGAAGAACTTATCCTAGTATTGTTATTAATATTCCTAAGGTTGATTTGAGTGAGTATAATAGAGTATTAGTCAATATCTATGGTAAGAATGATGGTTTACATAATTATTATATTCATTTCAATGTATCTAGCCCAATTGATGAAAGGTCTAATGCTTATAGCATTAAAGCAAATGAATGGAATCAAGTGATTTGGGAAATTGATGATATGAAGCGTGATTATTGCGAAAGAATTAAGATTGGACCATGGATTATGGGATGCCCTAGTGAAGCTAGTGAATTTAGTGAGATATATATTGATAGTGTTCTTTTACAAAAAGTAGAAGCAGATTATGTCTTTGGTTTTGATTTAAATGATCGAATTGCTTTTTCTCATGCTGGTTATTTTCCTAATTCTGAAAAGATAGCTTTAACAGGTAAAGACTTTAAATGTGATGAACATTTTTATATTTTTAAAGTTGATGATGAAAAGATAGATAAAGAAGAATTAATATTAAAAGAAAGAATAAAAGAAGATGGAAATTTTATATTAATGGATTTTTCTTCTATTAAAGAAGAAGGAGCTTATTATTTATCATATAATAATAAAAAGACAGGAATATTCTATATAAGTGATTTATGTTATGATGAATCAATTTGGAAGAGTATGAACTTTCTTAGAATGTTAAGATGTGGTGAAGATGTTGAAGGAGTGCATAGTGCTTGTCACTTACATTCTAAAACAGTTGATGATGAAGGTAGAAGTGTACCTAATTTTGGTGGTTGGCATGATGCTGGCGATGTAAGTCAATTTGAAATTCCAACTGCTGAAATGGCCCATGCCATTTGTGATTTAGCTCATTTTTACAAGCATAAAGACCGAGATCTTTATGAAAGATTAAAGGAAGAAGCAAAAGTTGGGTTAAGTTGGTTACTTAGAACAAGGTTTAAAAATGGTTATCGTGCACTATTGATTCTTTATTCTGTTTGGAGGGATAATTTATTAGATAGTGATGATGATTATATAAATAAAAATAAAGCAGAAAATGGACCATTTGAAAACTTTCTTGCAAGTGCAGCCTGTGCAAGAGGCTATGAATTATTCATTGATAGTGATGCATCTTTTGCTAGATGGTGTTTAAAAGTTGCTAAGTCTGATTTTGATTTTGGTAAAATTGGTTATGATGAAGGTATATATACTAAGAGATGGGGACCAAGTGTAGAATCCCAAACTTTAGGTCATGGCTTGCTTGCTTCATCAATATTATATAATATTACTGGTGAAAATTATTATTTAGCTATATCTAGAGAATATGCAAAAAAAGTAATGAATTGTATGGAAAAAGATGGAGTAGGAAAAAAGAAGATAAGAGGCTTCTTCTATGAAGATGAAAATCATTCTTATGTTGTATCTTATGAACATCGTGGACATGAAAATTCATGCTTACTTGGTTTAATTGAACTTGCAGATATTGAAAAGAATAAGGAAGATGGCATTTATAATGATTTATTAATTGCTTTAAATCTATATAAAGAATTTATTATAGATAGTATTAAATATACTTATCCATATTATTTATTACCTGGTAATGTTTATATTAGAGGTAAGATTAATCTGAATCGTTTTACAATCCCTTATTTAATAAGTGATAATAGTGAAGCTAACAAGAAAAGAGCAATGGATGAAATATATAAACAAATGGAAGGTGGTATAGATTTAGGTGATGATGTATATTTGAGAATATTCCCAATTGCACCTTCTAGAAGAGGTTTCCATGCAACATTGCTTGCAAAGACAAAAGCAGTAAGTGCATTAGCACTTTTCTTGAATGATGAAGAATTAAAGAAAATTGCAATTTATCAATTAGAATGGGTATTAGGTCGTAATCCATTTGCTTCAAGTACAATGTATGGTTTTGGTTATAATTATCATCCATTATATGTCGCGTTCTCTAATCAAATAGTAGGATCTCTTCCAGTTGGAATTATGACACAAGGTGATAATGATTTACCATATTATCCTACAAGAGATAATGCAGTATATAAAGAGATATGGGGTCATACAACTGGTAAATTCTTATGGATATTAGCAGATGTATTAAAAATGAGATAAAATAGATATTAATGAATAAGCTTCTAAATAGAATTAGGGGCTTATTTGTTATTATTTGCTTATTTATAATGGGTATAGTCACATATTGACTTGAATTTTTTCATAAAAATGATAAAATATTTATTAGGTGTATTGATATATCTATGATATATCATTTGGGGGATATAATTATATGAAAGTAATTGTAATTGGAGATGGTAAAGTTGGTACAGCCATTATTTCTCATATATGCAAAGAAGGTCACGATGTTTGCATAGTTGATAGCAATCCAAAGGTTGTTGAAGAGATGGTTAACAAATACGATGTTATGGGTATTACAGGTAATGGTGCTAGCTATGAAATATTAGAAAGTGCTGGAGCTGATAAAGCTGATATTGCTATTGCCGCTACATCTAGTGATGAAGTTAACATTTTAACATGCATGATTGCGAAAAAACTAGGTACGAAAGAAACAACTGCTCGTGTAAGAAGCTATGAATATAATTTACAAAAAGAGAAACTTGCAAGAGACTTTGGTATTGACCTTACTATAAATCCTGAAGATGAAGCAGCTAAAGAAATATATAAAGTTATTACTTTCCCAGAAGCAAATAGAGTTGATACATTTGCAAATGGTAAAGTAGACTTAATTGAATTATATATTCCTGAAAACAATCAATTAATTGGCAAAAAATTATATGAAATTCAAAAGCTTTATGGTGTTAAATTATTGGTTTGTGCTGTAAGTCGTGGCAATGAAGTCATTATTCCTGATGGTAGTTTTGTCTTCCAAGCAAAAGATAAAATTAATGTTACGGCAAGACGTGGTGAGATTAAAACATTCCTTAATAAGCTTGGCTTAATTGAGTCAAAGATTAAATCTATTCTAATTATTGGTGGTGGTAGAATTAGTCATTATCTTGCTGAAGACTTACTCAAGAATAAGATGGATGTTAAAATCATTGAAAAAGATTATGATCGTTGCCTAGAATTGAGTGAATTATTACCTGGAGCATCAATAATTCATGGTGATGGAACTGATCAAACAGTCTTAAATGAAGAAGGAATAAATGATTGTGATTGTCTAGTAGCATTAACAGGAATTGACGAAGAAAATATTATTATTTCTATGTATGCTAATAAGCTTGGTGTACAAAAGATTGTTACTAAAGTTAATAATCCATCATTTGCCTCATTAATAGAATCAATTGGTGTAGCTAGTGTTATTTCACCAAAAGAAATAACAGCTGCTAGAATGCTTCGTTATATTAGAGCAACAAACAATGCAAGAGGTAATAACATTTTAACTCTTTATAAGATTGTTAATGGAGAAGTAGAAGCAATAGAATTCATTGCAAAAGAAAATACTAAGATGTTAAATGTGCCACTTAAGGATTTGAAACTAAAAAAGAAGATATTAATTGCTGGAATTATTAGAGATGATAGTGTTATAGTTCCTAGTGGTAATGATGTGATTCAAATGAATGATAGAGTTATCGTTGTAAGCACAAATCAATTCTTAGATGATTTGAGTGATATATTGGAGTAATATATGAATTATGCAATAATTCGAAATCTGATTGGTAAAATATTTGTTTTAATTGCCTTTCTATTATTGCTACCTCTTGCAACAGCAATAATAAATTCAGAAGGCTGGTTAAACATTATTTCATTTATTATTCCAATTGTACTTCTTTTAGGTATTGGATTATTATTTAATATCAAAAAAGCAGAAGATAAAACTCTTCTTGCAAAAGAAGGTTTTGTTATTGTTGCTTTATCTTGGATATTAATGTCATTATTTGGTTGTCTACCTTTCGTTATTTCTGGTCAAATACCAAATTTCGTTGACGCATTTTTTGAAACTACATCAGGTTTTACTACAACTGGTGCTAGTATTTTAAGTAATGTTTCTGGTCATATGGTTGAAGAACTTGCAAAAAGTATGCAATTATGGAGATCATTTACGCACTGGATTGGTGGTATGGGAGTTCTAGTATTCATTCTAGCTATAATACCTGAAAGTGATAGTGGTTCTGCTGTTCACATCTTAAGAGCTGAGTCACCTGGACCTCAAGTTGGTAAATTAGTTAGTAAAATGAAAGTAAGTTCAAGAATTCTTTATATTATCTATATCGCACTTACTTTAGCTGAATTTTTATTTTTATGGCTAGGGCCAGATAAAGAGATGACTGCATTTAGTAGTTTGATTTATGCTTTAGGTACAGCTGGTACTGGTGGATTCGGAATTAATACAGCTAGTATGGGTTATTATGGTGCTTATTCACAATATGTTGTAGCTATATTTATGTTCATATTTGGTGTGAATTTTAATATGTTTTATTTCTTATTGATTAAGAATTTAAAAGATATTAGAAAGAATGAAGAAATTAGGTGGTACTTCATTATTGTATTTGCAAGTGTGCTTATTATATTCTTTAATATTTTAAGTCAATATAATTCAGTAGAACATGCATTTAGAGATGCTTTATTCCAAACAACATCAATAATGAGTACTACAGGTTATGTTACAGCTGATATGAATGCATGGCCAGTTTTATCTAAGTGTGTGATTATGTTACTTATGCTATTTGGTGCCTGTGCGGGATCGACTGCTGGTGGCTTTAAAGTATCAAGAATAATTATTTTAATAAAAAGTGGAATTGCGAAAATAAAGAAGATGGTTTCTCCTCGTAAAGTTTTTGCTGTTAGAATGAATGGAAAAGCCTTAGATGAGGAAACAATTAGTGGTGTTCATGGATATATGATTGTATATTTCATTATCTTTGCAGTTTGTACGTTACTTGTTTCGATTGATGGAATTGGTGACATAGTATCTAATATCACTGCATCAATATCTTGTATAAGTAATGTTGGACCTTATTTATCTGGTGCTACTGGATCATTAGATGGAACATTTATGAATTATTCATATTTTTCAAAAATTATTTTCTCACTTGAAATGATTGCAGGAAGACTTGAATTATTCCCAATGCTAATATTACTTACTCCAAGTACTTGGAAAAAGAGATCATTTTAAAGAAATAATGACTAGTAATAATGGTGATATATCATAAAAATAGATATATTAATTCTATTAAAAACTTTGTTAACATATGATATTGCATCCTAGTTGGTTTAAATTCACCAATTAGGATTTTTTTCTTTTTTTAAATAGCTAAATAATATAATATAAGTAAAATCATCTTTTATTATATATAATAATTATTTAAAAAATATTTTCATATTTGATATAATAAAATTGTAAATTGTAGTATGATATATGAAAAGAGGTAATAAAATATAAAAAAATAGTATTTGTTTTAATTGCGTTATTTTGCTTTTTCTTAATTGCGAGTAATGAAAAACAGAATGTCACTTATGACCAGGTTTTAGAATTAATAAATACAGTAAAGAGTAAAGATGAATAAAAACATGTTTTAAAATATTGAGAAAGGTATTTTTTAATATAAATATAATCTTATAACTAATCAATTTTTTAATAATTATTTTAATAGGAGTGAATACGATGAGAAAGATAATGATTTATTTTGTATTATTTTTAATTGTTTTTATTGTTGGTTGTTCGAGTAATGAAACTAACTTTAAAATTGCATATGAGGGAAAAGGCGGTTTTGGTTATGATGTAGAAACAAAAGCATTTTGTTTATCAGAATTAATTTCATCAAGAGAAGAATTAGAATCATTATCTAATAGATATAGTAGTAGATATTTTGATGAATCGAGTGAGAGTTATAATAGTGAAATTGGTATACTAATTAGAAGTTATGATGATGTTTTTTTTGATGACAGGAGTTTAATAATTTGCGAAATTCTATCAGGTAATGGATTTAATTATAAAATTAAATTGGATGTTAATGAGGATAAATTAATTATTAATCTTAAAAAAACAAGAAAAAAGGGTGTTTTTACTGACGAGTTTTTTTCATATTTATTTATTATTGAAGTAGAAAAAAAAGATTTTTCAAACATTAATCGTGTGGAAAGAATAATATATTGATGAGGTATTTAATATGAAGAGAAAAATTCTTTTTACATTTATCGTATCAATTTTATTTATATTTTCGATATATATAGATACTACTAAAGTATTAGCGCATGAAAATGATGAACCTATATTAAGTGATTATTTTCAAAGAGAGTAGCGATATAAACTGCTTCATTGTTTTTTAATAATGGCACAATTATCTTTCTTGATATGATAAATGAATAATAATATTGTAATTAAATATAGTTGATATAATTAAAATAATGACTAGTAATAATGGTGATATATCTTAAAAATAGATATACCAATCATTTATACTAGTCATTTTATTTATTATTTAATATGGATTAATCTAACGATATCATCAATAGATTGGATTTCATTTTGTAGATATTCTTGCATATCTCCAAATTCATCTGTCCATAGAATTAAGTCACGCTCTTCTGGAATTAGACAATGATGTACACCACCTTTTCCGTTCATACTATCTTGGTAAGAACCAGTTCCCATGATAGCAATATAAAGAGTTTCATCTTCTTTGATTTCAGGAAGTAGGATGTAACCTTTATCTTTATCATAGAATACATCATCACAATCACAAGTCATACCACATAATCTTGCTTTAACTGGGTTGTTGCTTAAAAGATTAAGTGGCACGATTTTCATTGGTTCACCTAAAGCATAATATTCAGGCATAGCTATAAGCAAGCTTCCATCAACAATATACCATGGATAGGCTTTATCTGTGTATTTTACTTTTGCGACTTCATAAATATTGATTTGCGAATTTTTCCTATTATACTTACCATTTTCACTAATTATATTAGGTTCAGCTACTTTATGTTTAATACACATTTCTTGGATTGCCTTGACAGTTAAATCAGACCAACTGTCATAATCAAAGTCATTTGACTCTGGAAGTGGAGTTCCTCCACCTATATCAAAGTTTTTAACACTGTTAAAGTTTTGTTTTGCTTTTACATAAAAATTAGTGAAAGATTTTTGAATATTTATAAGATATTTATCTTTTTCATATTCAAATCCTCTTTGATGAAAGTGGATTGTGGAAAGAGTGAGATTTGTATTTTCTTTTAGGTCTTTCACAATAAATTCAAATTCATCTTCGGTAACCCCAAATCTATCATCTGTTATTACACTACCTTCTTCAATATATTGACTACTTAAATGAACACGAATACCAACTTCTAATGGAGTTGAATAATTCTTTTCTGAATTATATTTTTTATATAATTCATATTCCTCTAAGCAATCAATGATTGGAATGATATGCCATCCATCATTCTTGCTTTTCACAATCTCTTTTATGTAATCTTTATTTTTATAACCATTACATATTAGATATTTATTGTTTTTTAAATTTAGTTTTTCAATTACCATCTTTGTGATAATTAAATCATAGTAACTAGAGCATTCAGCTCCATCACCATATTTTATTGCTTGAGCAATACCAACATACTCGTAATTAGCTTTATTAGCATTTACTGTATAAAAAGAAGCCTTATAATTATTGTTTTCAATTGCTTTATTAAAAGTATTCTTTAATTTAAGTATTTGGTTTTTGATATTATCAAGAAATGTTATCTTGATAGGTGCACCATAACGGTTTACAAGATCAAGTAAGTCCACACCAGGAGGGACTAAGGAATGGTCAGTGTCAAAATTTTTCATTATTTTTCCTCTAAATCTTTATATATTTAGGCTATTGAAATATAAAAAATATCTTTTATAAATTAATATCTCAATAAAACCAAAATTGATTATATACTTTTTTTTATTATATACAATACTTTTATAATTGTTTTTAATTCTTTTTTATTTTTTTTTATGCTATACTCATATAAGTAAAAAATAGAAGGAAAGAAAAAATGTTAAAGTTGAAGAATCAATATGTTAAAAATTTAGATAATTTAAAAAGCGCAAAAATCAAAATAAGTGTTATTTCTTTAGGCTGTGAAAAGAATTTAGTTGATAGTGAATTGATATTAGGATTACTTCAAAAGAATAAATATGAAATTGAAGGTGATATTAATAATAGTGATGGTGTAATTATTAATACATGTGGTTTTATCGATTCAGCAAAAGAAGAAGCACTGGATAATATTTTTAATTGTATTGATTTAAAGGCACAAAAGCAAAAAGAAAACAAACAATTTAAGGTTATTGTTTGTGGTTGTCTTGCTCAAAGATATTTAGATGAATTAAGAAGTGATGAATTACTTAAAGATGTTGATTTATTTATTCCAATTAAGGATTATTTTAAATTTGGTAAATTTATCAATGATTTATTTAATATAAAAAATGATTTAAATGATGAAGAATTAAAATATGAAAAAATAGATTTTGAAAACAGAATTATTACAACAAGTGATAAACGACTTGCTTATGTGAAAATTAGTGATGGTTGTAATAATAGATGTACATATTGTGCAATTCCTTTAATAAGAGGTGATTTTGTAAGTAGAAATCATAGTGATATTGTGAAAGAAGTAAAATGGCTTGTTAGTGAAGGCTATTATGAAATATGTTTAATATCTCAAGATCTAACAAATTATGGTTATGATATTAATGATTCTTTATCTAATCTAATTCGAGATATTGATTTAATTGATGGAGATTATGTCATTAGACTTCTTTATTTATATCCTGATGAAATAAATGAAGAATTAATAGATGTAATAAAAGAATCAAAGCACATCCTTCATTATTTTGATATTCCTTTGCAACATGCATCTAATAAGATACTTAAATTAATGCATAGAAGAGGAAAAAAAGAAGAAATAAAGAAAATAATTGATCTAATTAGATCTAAGATAAATGATGCTTGTATTAGAACTACTATGATAGTTGGATTCCCTCATGAGAGTGAAAAAGATTTTAGTGAACTAATTGAATTTATAAAGGAATATAAATTTAATCATTTAGGTGCTTTTATGTATTCGAAGGAAGAGAATACTATTAGTTATGATTATACAATGCAAGTAAGTAAAAAGAAAAAAATTAAAAGATATAATCAATTAATGGATGAACAAAAATGGATATCTTTAAAGAAAAATGAAGAATTCATTGGGAAAGTATTAAGATGTATAATCGAAGATTATGATGATGAACAAGATTTATATACTGCAAGAAGTTATTTACAAGCTCCAGATGATATTGATGGTGCACTTTTCATTCAAAGTGATGAATTATTAAAGATTGGTGGAGTTTATGATTGCATTATTAATGAAGTTGATTTCTATGATATGAAAGGTAAAGTAATTAAATAAGGCTTATTAAATAATACTTATTAAGTAAGGCTTATTAAATAAAACATATTTAAATTATATTTAATATTTTAATTGTATAATGAAGCTTAATAAATGAGGAGGTTTAGGATGTTAAAGCTTGAGAAAATTGTAAAAGTATATGATCCAGGTATTACTAATGTAGTTGCTCTTAATGGTGTTAATATTGATTTTAGAAAGAGTGAATTTGTATCTATTCTAGGTCCATCTGGTTGTGGAAAGACAACTATGCTTAATGTTATTGGTGGTCTTGATAGTTATACAAGCGGAGATTTAATTATCAATGGTAAGAGCACCAAAGATTTTAAGGATCATGATTGGGATAATTATCGTAATCACTCTATTGGTTTTGTTTTTCAATCTTATAACTTAATACCTCATCAAACTGTTTTACGAAATGTTGAACTGGCACTAACTTTAAGTGGTGTTGATAAAACTACAAGAAGAAAAAGAGCAATCCAGGTTTTAAGTGATGTAGGATTAAGTGATCAAATTAATAAAAAGCCTAATCAATTATCAGGTGGCCAGATGCAACGTGTTGCCATTGCCAGAGCTTTGATTAATGATCCATCAATTTTACTTGCAGATGAACCTACAGGAGCTTTAGATACTGTCACTAGTGAACAAATTATGGAGATATTAAAGAAGGTAAGTAGCGATAGATTAGTTATCATGGTAACTCATAATAGTGAACTTGCAGATAAATATTCTTCTCGTATTATTAAAGTTTTAGATGGAGTTGTAATTGATGATTCTAATCCATTTTCATTCAAAAAAGAAGATGATATTGAAAATGAAGATGTAGATGTTACTGGCTTAGATGAAAAAGAAGCTAAGAGGAAAATAAAAGAATTTAATAAACAAAAAAGAAAAGAAAATAAAAATAATTCAATGAATTTCTTTACTGCTTTATCTTTAAGCTTCAATAATATGATAACTAAAAAAGGAAGAACGATTCTGACTGCTTTTGCAGGTTCTATTGGTATTATTGGTATTGCTTTGATTCTTTCTTTATCTAGTGGATTTAAAGGTTATATCAATGATATTGAAAGGAATACTTTATCTACTTACCCACTAACAGTTAATGAATCTAATATGGATACATCCTCAATTTTAGCTGCTTTTATGAGTGAAACTGAAAGTAGAACAAGTAGTAAAAATGAATATGATGAAGATAAAATATATTCACAAAATATCTTAAGTACAATGTTTAGTACTGTAATGATAAGTTATCGTCAAAATGATTTGAAAAAATTTAGAGATTATATTGAAGATAATAAAGATGAATTCAAGAAATTAGGAATAATAAAATATAGTTATAGTACTTCATTAAAAGTATATTCAACTGAATATAAAGATGGATTAAACCAAGTACAACCTTTTAAATTTACTGACCATTTAAGTGAAGAATATAAACAATTAAAAAATGCTTTATCATCTTTAGATAATGCTTATAGATCATTTAGTATTTGGACTGAGATGCTTAGTAATGAAGGTGATTATTCATTAATAAAATCACAATATGATTGTATTAAAGGTTGCTTCCCTGATGAAGTTACTGATGGAAGTGAAATATATTCTAATATTGTATTAAAGCTTGGTGATTATAACGAAATTCCCGATTATGCTCTATATGCACTTGGACTTGTTCCAGTAAGCGAACTTGAAGAAGTAATAGGTGAATTTTACGAAACTGGACAAATAAAGAAAATTGAACCTAAGACTTTCACATTTGATGACTTAATGGAAATGGAATTTAAAGTGATTATTCCAACTTCATTATATCAATTAAATGATGATGGCTATTATGAAAAAGTAGAAGAAGAGGAAGCATTAAGAAATATTTTAGATTCTTCTCTAACATTAAAAGTATCAGGAATTGTAAAACAAAATGTGAATGCTAGAGCTGGTGCTATTACTGGTGTTATTGGTTATACATCTGAATTACTTGATTACATTATTAATGAAATTAATAATTCAGCTGTTGTGAAAGCACAAAAGGCAAATGAAGATATTGATATTTTAACAGGGGCAGTCTTTAGTGATGATAAAACTGTACAAGATAATTATGATAAATTTGGAGTTGTTGATCTGACAAAACCAACTGCGATTAATTTCTATCCTTCATCATTTGAAAATAAAGAAAAATTACTTAATTTAATTGATGAATATAATGCACAATTTGAAGAAGAAAGTGATATGGTTTCATATACTGATTATGTCGGTATCTTGATTAGTTCAATTAGTACAGTAGTTAGTGCAATTACTTATGTTTTAATTGCTTTTGTTGCTATTTCTTTAGTAGTATCATCAATTATGATTGGTATTATTACTTATATCTCAGTTCTTGAACGTATTAAAGAAATTGGTATTTTACGTGCAATTGGTGCAAGCAAGAAAGATGTGGCTAGAGTATTTAATGCTGAAACATTTATATTAGGTTTGTTTAGTGGTATAATTGGTGTATTAGTTACAATCTTACTCAATATTCCAATAAATATTATAATAACAGCTTTAGCTGATATTACTGGTGTTTCAAAACTACCATTCTGGGGAGCTACTGCTTTAATCATTATAAGTGTTGGACTTACAATGGTTGCTGGCCTTGTTCCTGCAAGAATTGCTTCTAAGAAAGATCCTGTTATTGCATTAAGGACAGAATAATGAATGATAAAAAAATAATTCTTTTTGATTTAGATGATACCTTACTTGATTTTAAAAAAGGTGAGGCTAATGCTGTTAAAGCCATGTTTGAAAAATATAATATTCTTTATACAAAAGAAAACATTAATCTTTATCGAAGCGCTAACTTAAAATGGTGGCATATTTTAGAACTTGGCAAGGCAAGTAAAGAAGAAATATTGGTTAATAGATTCAAAGATTTCTTTGAATCTATTAATTTATTTATGGATAAATCTATTGATAAATCTATTGATAAATCTATTGATAAATCAATTGATTTTTCAATAGATTATAAAGAAGTGAATAAATTCTTTTTAGATCATTTGAGTCATGAATCATATTTGATTGATGGTGTAATTGATGTATTGAAAGAAATAAAGAAAAGAGAAGCAAAAATATTTATTATCAGTAATGGTATTAAATATGTACAAGATGGAAGACTAGCAAAGCAAAAAGAACTTGTGAAATTAATTGATAAAATATATCTAAGTGATGATATAGGTTATGTTAAGCCTGATACAAAATTTATGGAATATATCTTAAATGATAATCCAGGCATAAACAAGGAAGATATGATTATAGTTGGAGATTCTTTGACTAGTGATATTAAGCTTGGAGTTAATAGTGGTATTGAAACAATACTTGTTTCAAATGGCTATGATAAAAATATGAGTGATAAAAATATAAAAATATATGACAAACCGACATATATCGTGTATAATTTAAATGATGTGTTAAATATTATTTTTTATAATTATTAAAAATAGAGGTGAAAGCATGAAAACATTAATCGCTTATTTTTCGAGAAATGGGTGGAATCCAGTTAATGGAGTTGAAACATATTTAGAAGAAGGCAATACAAAAAAATTGGCAAAGAAGATTAAAGCATTAACAGATGCTGATATTTTTGAAATTGTACCAGTTGAAGCCTATCCTAATGATTATAATGAATGCGTATCACGCATTGCTTATGAAGATGAGGAAGGTGTGAATGTTGAATTTGTGAAGGGACTTGATTCAATCGAAGAATATGATTGTATTTATTTAGGTTTTCCTATTTGGTATAGAACTTACCCTCGTATCATTCAATCATTCATTAAGGCATATGATTTTACTGGTAAAAAGATTAAACCATTCTGTACAAACGAAGAAGGAACATTCGGTTTTGCTGAATCTGTATTAAAATACAATTTTAAGAATTCTAATCTTTTACAAGGTTATGCTGTAAGAGGATATAAGGTTAATAATGATGACCCTGCTTTAGCAGAGTGGATAAAAAAATAATTTTTAAAAAGTAATTTTTAAAAAAATAAATTTTCAAAAATAATTTTTAAAAAAATAATTTTTCAAATAATAAATTATTAAATTTCTAAATATAATCTTTATAATAACAAGATTATGTTGTATAATCTTAATGTAGAAAAAATTAAATATAATTAAGGGGCATAAATATGTTAAGAAAGAATATTGAACTTGATTATACTGAATCAAAAACATATGAAAAAATTAAAGAAAGTGTAGAAAACAAAAAGCAAAAAGATCGTAGTATAATTTTTGATGAAATGGTTGAAGCATTTTTAAAGAAATATAATCTTGATTTCTTTTTCTTTGAAGAAAACTTCTTTCAAAAAATTATAACTGAATATAAAGCTATCAATAAAAAAGCAATTGAATATTATAACAATACTAATCGTGAAGTAAGTCAAACAAGACTAGCAATGCTCAGAAGATATGGTTATAATAATGATAAAGAATATAAAGAAGCAATTAGTTATGATCGTAGCAAGGAGATTCTAGGTTTACCAAGTTATCTAAATCCTGAAAAATCTTTAAATATTATTATTCAAAAATTAGCTGAACCATTCTATAAATTTTATTGTAAGGTTTTTGTTGATAAGACAACTGAAATTATGAAGAGAGATGTTCTTGAGATTAAGAAGGGTAATCTACCTCTTTATAATAAAAATGGTGTTAGCAGATTTGAAGAGATTTTAGATGATTATCAAAATTTAATGTTTACTTTCTTTGATACTAAAGTTGTGATTAGTGAAATAATTGAATTCAATAAGCTTGCTTATGGCCGTTTTACTTATGAATCATTAAAAGAAGAATTGAAAGAAGAATTAGAATTCCGTGATGAAACTATTATGAACACAACTGAAAAGAAAGAGGTTCAAGATAGATTTGCAAAAGGAAGAGGTCAAATCAGACAAGATTTGAATAGAATCATTAAAGAATTAAAGGATGAAATTGAAAAGAATAAGGAAGTTGTTTTTGATTATAAACCTGCTTTAAATCTTGATGAATCATTAGCAAAACTTCAAAAATTTGAAGAAATTAAATATGCTGAAAGAATTACTGTTTGTCAAGTAATTGATGAAGCATTTAGAAAGAAGAATATTTTTGCAAAAATGCTTTATCTTCCTGTAAGCCTAAAAGAAAGAAAGCTTGAAGATTATCTATTCTTAAGATATTTAGAATTTGATTCTAAGAAGATATTAAGTGATATTGCTAATGCTTCGTTCAAAGCAAACAAAACAATTCAATATGAAGGATTGTGTGAAGAGGTTGATAATGCTTTGATGAATATAGGTGTATTCCTATCTTATGCTTATGAGATGAGTGGCTTTGTATATAATACTCATACATTAGATGTTATTAGAGCAAGAATAAAAGCAAGATTACTAGAAAAAGGACTTGATGAGGTACATTATCAAGAATATGAAGATAAATTAATAAAAGAAGAATTAGGTCCTCAATTCTTAGAAGGTTATGTTGATAGAATTAATGAAGTTAATTTAGGAACTTCAAATTAATAATTATTAAAATAATAATTATTAAAGGGCTCTAATTTTTAGAGCCTTTTAATGTTAAGGAGATAATAAAATGATTAAGAAAGATTTGGAAAATCGTTTTTTAAGATATGTACAAATTGATACAACTTCAGTTGCTAATTCTAATTTAACTCCATCATCAAATTGCCAATTTGATTTAGCAAGGTTATTATATCAAGAGCTAATTGATTTAGGTGTTAGTGATGTTTATTTAGATGAAATTAATTGTTTGGTATATGGAAGATTAAAAGCAAGTAAAGGCTATGAGGATAAGGTTAAAGTAGCCTTTATTGCTCATATGGATACAGCACCTGATGTGAGTGGAACTAATGTGAAACCTTGGGTTTATCGTAATTATGATGGTAAAGATGTAAAACTAAATGATGAATATGCATTAAATGTTTGTGAATTTCCTAATATTTTAAATTATATTGGTTGTGATATTGTTTTTACTGATGGTACTACTTTACTTGGTGGTGATGATAAAGCTGCTATTAGTGAAATTATGACTATGTGTAAGATATTACTTCAAAATGATGAAATTAAGCATGGTGAAATAGAAATTGCCTTTACTCCAGATGAAGAAGTAGGTGGGCTTGCAAAAGATCTAGATTTCAAGCGACTTGGAGCTGATATTGCATATACAATTGATGGAGATTATGTAGGTTATTATAGTGATGAAACTTTTAATGCAACAGAAGCTCAAATTAGCATTAAAGGTAAAAATGTCCATCCAGGTACTGCATTTAAAATCATGAAGAATGCTGTTGAGATTGGTTGTGAAATTATTAATATGCTTCCAAGTGAAAGACCTAATAATACAAAAGATAGAATAGGGTATTATCATCCTCATGGATTTAAGGGTAATGTTGAAGAGGGGAAATTATTAATATTACTTAGAGATCATGGTAAAGAAGAATTTAATAAAAAAATTGAAATAATCAATAAAATTGGTAAAGAATTAAATAAAAAATATGGTGATGAAACTATAAATATTAAATATGCCAATTCTTATTCAAGCATGAAAGAAGTGGTGGATAAATATCCTTTTATGATTCAAGAATTGGAAGAAGCAATAAAAGATGCAGGAGTTAAACCAACTCATCTCGCTTTTCGTGGTGGCACTGATGGTTCATCAATATCTGCACGTGGCTTACCTTGTCCAAATATTAGTGCTGGTTATGAAAATGGGCATTCAAGATTTGAATATGTACCAATTGAATCAATGGAAAAAATAACTCATATCTTACTTAATTTAGTAAAAAGATTAAGTAAGATTAAAATGGAGAAAGTATAATGAAGATAAAAGAAAAAATATTGATTGATGATTTTAAAAAGATAATAAGTCTTGCTAATCCTACATTTAGTGAAAATGGAGAGAATATTGCCTTCACTAAAATTGAATGCAATATGGATGAAAATAGGTATGATTCATATTTATATTTAAAGAAGAAGAATGAACAAGTGATTAAACTTACATCTATTGGAAAAGAGCATTTATTTAAGTTTTATGATGATAATAATATTATATTTGCATCTAATAGAGAATTTAATAAAACAAAAAAAGAAAACGGAACTATTATTTATAAGATTAATATTAATGGTGGTGAAGCAGAAGAATTTATTAAATTAAAGCATAATATTGATTTTAATTCCATGGAATTCATTAATGATAAATTGATATATTCAGCTTCAAATGACCCAAAGCATATAGATTATGATTTACTTCCTGATGATAATGAAGATAAAAAGAAATGGAAGCAAGAAGTTGAAGATAATCAAGATTATGAAATTATAGATTCCTATCCTTGGTGGATTAATGGTGCTGGCTTTACCCGTGGAATGATAAATTCTTTATATATTAAAGATGGGGATGCAATTAAACGCTTAACTGATGATAAATTTAATTGTCAAGGCTTTGAAGTATTAAAAGAATATAATAAAAGACATAATACTAATTTAGTAATTGTTTATGGCGATTATGAGGAAGGCCCATTAACTAATATATTTGAAAACAACATTTATTTGTTTGATTTAGATGATAAATCAAGTGATAATTCAGAAAACATAAAACTTAATGAGATAATAAATAAAAAAGATTTAAGAGCTTTTGTCTTCTGTGAATATAATGATAAGTTATATTTATTTGGAGATAAAAAAGAAACTGGCCTTAATACTGATCCTGATATTTATAGTTATAATATAAATACAAAAGAAATAAAGAAAGAATGTAATTTTGGTTATTCTATCTATTCATCAGTTGGAACTGACGTAAGACTTGGTGGTGGCAGAAATGGAAAATTGATAGATAATATTTTCTATTTTCTTTCAACTGATTATGACAAAGGTATTATTTATCGTTATTTAATCGATAAGCAAAAAATAGAAAAAATGGTTATTGATAATGAATATCTAACATTCTCTTTTGAATCTTTTGATATTTATAAAGATAAAATTATTGCTATTTCTTTTAATGAAATGAAGCCTCAAGAATTATATTTTGGTAATATCAAGGGAAAGAGATTTACATTCAATGATAATACTGAATTTAATAAAGAATTTTGTGATAATAAAAAGATTATAAAAACTGAAAAGTTTGAATATTCAGGAAAGAAATATGAATTACCTGGTTATGTTATAAAACCATATAATTATGATGAAAGTTGCGATAAATTATATCCAGTATTACTTGAAATTCATGGTGGACCTAAGACTGTATATGGAGAAGTATTCTACCATGAAATGCAATATTTTGCCTCTTTAGGTTACTTTGTTATTTTTACAAATCCAACTGGTGGTGATGGTAGAGGTAGAAAATTTGCTGACATAAGAGGCAAATATGGTTTAATTGATTATGAAGATATTATGCTATTCGTTGATGAAGCATTGAAGAGATATCCTAAGATGGATAAAAATAATCTATTTGAGACAGGTGGAAGTTATGGCGGTTTTATGACTAATTGGATTATTGGTCATACTGACCGATTTAAAGCTTGTGTATCGCAAAGATCAATATCTAATTGGATTAGTTTTTACGGAGTTAGTGATATAGGTGTAGGTTTTGCAGTTGATCAAACTAAAGGTGACATCTGGGCTGATTTAAATAAGATGTGGTTCCATTCACCGCTTAAATATGCTGATAAAGTAAAAACACCTACTTTGTTTATTCATTCAAATGAAGATTATCGTTGTCCAATAGAACAAGGATTAGAAATGTATACAAGTTTAATTAGTCATAATGTGAAAAGTAAATTAATATATTTTAAAGGTGAAAATCACGATTTATCAAGAACAGGTAAACCAAAGCACAGACTGAAGAGACTTGAAGAAATAAAGAATTGGTTTGAACAATATAGAAAATAATGGTGGTAATCAATGAAAAAAACATATCAAGGAATTAATTTACTTCGGATTAGTTTAATATTAGTGATGATTGCTTCTTTTTTAATAATAATTCGCTTTGATATTGTAATCTTAATTAGTGAATTTGTATCAATTCTTGCTTTTGTGCTTGAATTGATTGGTATCATTAAATTAATTAAACAAAATAAAAGATTTTTAGCTGTTCTCATTTTATTATCGATTTCTTTGACTTTATCTTTTTCTAATGGCTCAATGTATACAATTAAATATATTGCTTTAAATCAATCTTTTCCTAATAAAGAAAAATTTATTGCTTTATTAAATTATTTAATAATTTCTTTTGCTTCTATAGTTTCAGTAATTACTGTAATTATTAATTTTAATATCGCTAGGGGATTAAAAGAATTAAGTAGTGTTGATAGGACAAAGAATTATGCAATTATCATTATAATTATTAATTTAATTGTTTTCTCTATAGCTGGTATTTTTGATGTCATGAATGTTGTGAAAGATACTATAACACTTGCAATTTCTAGTACTATTTTTAATTTTATTGGTAATTTATTATTGCTTGAATTATTATCTAGATTGAAAAAAGAATATGCTACTAATTTAATTTTATCAAGAAATGCGTAAATTATAATTGAATTAAAAATGATTGAAAATATAATTATTATATAAATATAGATGAGGAGGATATTAAAAATTGGAAAATCTACAAAAAGGCATTAGAATGCTTTTTATTAGTAGTGTCATTACTGCTACTTGTGCTTTAGTTACTGTTTTTAGTATTGAAGCAATTAATAATATTGCTGGGATTGCTGCTATTGTTGCTTTAGTATTAGAACTTATTGGTATTATAAGATTATCTAAAGAGAATTTACAATTCAAGAGAGTTATAATCTTATTAATTTTATCTATAGCTCTTACAGCTATTGGAGCAATACTTGGTATAACATTTGGTATTATTTTTGCTTTACAAGATGACGCTCAAGCTTTGCTTGCTACATCTGCTATTGTTATTGCTGTTGTTAGTTTGATTGCTGCATTATTTAATGTTTTGATTAATTTGTTCATTATAATTGGACTTAAAGAAATTACAAATGATGAGGGTACTAAATCTCTAGCAAAGATAGTTTTATTCTGTACAGTATTTACATTAGCATTATCTGGTGTTTTAGGATTCATCGCTACAATTGTGACTCTTGGTTGGCTTGCAATAATAGGTACAATTATTGGTCTTATCGGAGATATTTGCTTTGTTGTGTTACTTGCAAAGATGGATAAAGAATTCTCTTAAAGAGTTCTCAAATTAATATTATTTAAATATTTTAAGCACTTTTGAAAATTGATATAAAGATAATGTATATCAATTATTAAGAGTGCTTTTTATTAACCTTCATTTCTATTGAAATTAATCCTTAGTTTTAGTATAATCTATATGATATGGGTTTTTATAAATATCAGAAAGGAGTGGTGTTTTTGAAAAGTGAGAAAAAGATGATTATCTTGTATGCAGTTATTTGCATAATTTTAATTGGATTATCATTTTTATCATTTTTGTTTAATGAATGGATAATGCCTCTATGTACATTTATATGTTCTATCTTTGGCATGATAGTTTTATTATTATTGATTAAATCACGAAATAACATTACCCCTGAATCTGGGAAAGGAAGTTTTGTGATTTATATGGTGCTACGTTTTGCTTGCATGCTTATGGGCTTAGTCTTATCTTTTTTGCTTGTGAAATTCACAATGGGTGAATATAACAAATTGAGATATGTTATGGCCTTAGTATCTGCTTTACCATTTTTTGTTACTGTAGTACCATTTTTAGTCATAAAACAAGATGAATAAAAATGATTTTAGGTTCATTTGATAATTTCTTTAAATTTGATTTTGAATATTTTACAGGTGAAAATATCACATCATTGATTGTTATGGGCTTGATTATCCTTTTATCTATTGTCATTTATTTTGTATTTAGAAAGAAAAACCCAAGAAGTGTGATAAAAGGATTTACAATGATCATTTGTTTGATTGTTGAGAAGATAGATGGAATGGTTTTAGATTTGATGGGGAAGAAATATAAAAAATTTGGAGGTTATGCTTTAGGCTTAACTTTATATATTGGTTTATCTTTCTTTGTTGGTCTGCTTGGCCTTCCAGGTCCAATGACTTCTTTATGTAATACCTTATCTATTGGTTTATGTACATTTGTTTTAATTCATGCAAATGCAGTTAAAGCAAATCATTGGGGATATTTTAAACGTTATATTGAACCATCTCCAATAATGTTACCAATTAACTTACTTTCAATGTGGGCACCATTATTAAGTATATCACTGCGTATATTTGGTAATGCTCTATCTGGATTTACTTTAATGGGTATTATTTATTGGGCTTTAGGTGGAGTATCAAATTCGATATTTGGTAGTTTTGTTGGATATGGTTGGTCATCAGTTATTTTGCCACCATTTATTACTGCTATCTTGCATGCTTATTTTGATGTATTTTCAGGAGCTATTCAAACATTAATATTCTTAATGTTAACAATGATTCAAATAGCTCAAGAAGACCCTGAGCCTGAGCTTGCATAAAAAATTATTTTAGAAAAATTATTTAAGAAAAAAATTATTTAAGAATAATTATTTAATTATATTTTAAGGAGGAAAATATGACTTTATTAAGTGCTTTAATAGGATTACTATTAGTAGAAGGAACTGCTGCAATTGGTGCAGGTATCGCTGTATTAACTGGTGCTGGTAGTGGTATCGGTGAAGGTTACCTTGTTGGTAAAGCTTTAGAAGGTATGGCTAGAAATCCTGAAATGGCTGGTAAACTTAGAACTAATATGATTTTAGGTTGTGCTCTTGCTGAAACTACAGGTATCTACGGATTATTAATCGCTATTTTAATTATGTTCTTATAAAAAGATTTAAACATTAATTTTTATTTTGTGTATCTATTCTATCAATTTGTTACTTTTAATAATTAGTATAATTATTTGAATTAGTATAATTATTTGAATTAGTATAATTATTTGTTTATTGATGTGTAAATTTATCTTAAGGAGTTACAATTATGAAATTGTTTAATTTGTTTATTTTTCTAGCAGAAGAAAATGCAATTGGTAAACCAGAGAGTAATGACTTTATTAGTAAAGTTATTCCAAATTTCTGGGCTTTTCTTGTGCAATTATTTGCATTTATAATAATGATAATAATTGTAATCAAATTTGCTTATAAGCCTGTTAGTAAATTCTTAGCTGAAAGAAAAAGAATTGTTAATGATAATTTAACTGAAGCTGAAGAAAAGAACAAGGAAGCAAATAAGAATTTAGAAGAAGCAAAGATAAAACGTCAAGAAACGCAAAAAGAAGCTATTCAAATTATTCAAGATGCAAAGAAGGAAGCTGAAGCTGAACGTGGTGCTATTTTAGAAGATGCTAATCAAGCTCTTGCTAAGACTAGAGCAAAAGCAATGGAAGATATTGAACTTGCAAAGGCAAAAGCAATGAAAGAAATGCATGATGAAGTTGTAGATATTGCAATGGAAGCAACTAAGAATATCTTAGGTAGAGAAGTAAATAATAATGATGATAAAGCATTACTTGATGATTTCGTTAGTGATTTAATTGATAAATCATCAAAGGATAATAAATAGGAGTTATTATGGATTCTTTATATACTCGCTATGCAAATGCACTTTTGTCAATTGCAATAGATGAAGATAAAGTTGATTATTACCGTATTGAAATTAAAAACATTAGAACTGCATTTTTAAGTGATAATGGAATTATTAATTTACTTTCTTCAGCGTTTATTGATTTTAATGATAAAGAAGAAATTATTAATAATATATATAAAGGTAATGATAATGTACTTAACTTTATGAAAATAATTGTAAGAAATAGAAGAGCAAACGTTATGATTAAGATTTTTAATGAATTTATTAAAAAATGTAATGAGACATTGAATATTAAAGATGGCTATGTATATTCAGTTCGTAAATTAACAGAAGAAGAAATTGAAAAAATAGAGGATGGAATCAGTGAAAAATTAGCCTCAAGAGTTGAACTTGAAAACATAATCGATGAGAAATTAATCGGCGGTGTTAAGGTTTTAGTTGAAGATAAGATTTTTGATGGATCTATTAAGACAAAGATAGAAAAATTAAAGGAATCATTAATTAAAGGAGGAGCTTGAGATGAATATTAAATCAAATGAGATTGCAAGCTTAATTAAACAACAAATTAAGAATTATTCACATAAGGTTGAAAGTAATGATGTAGGTAGTGTTGTTACTGTTGGTGATGGTATTGCTTCAGTCTACGGCCTTGACCAAGTTATGCTTTCTGAATTATTAGAGTTCCCTCATGGTGTATTTGGAATGGCTATGAACCTAAATGAAGATAGTGTTGGTGCTATTTTATTTGGTAATGATTCTTTAATTGAAGAAGGAGACATTGTAAAAAGGACACATAGAGTTGTTGAAGTGCCAGTAGGTGATGGACTTCTTGGTCGTGTTGTTAATTCATTGGGTCAACCAATTGATGGTTTAGGTGAAATCAAATATGACCATACTAGACCAATTGAGCGTATTGCTCCTGGTGTTATGACTAGAAAATCTGTTGATACTCCACTTGAAACTGGAATTAAAGCAATTGATACTATGATTCCAATTGGAAGAGGTCAAAGAGAATTAATCATTGGAGATAGACAAACAGGAAAAACTGCTATTGCGATTGATACAATAATCAATCAAAAAGGTAAGAATGTATTATGTGTTTATGTTGCTATTGGTCAAAAGAATTCTACAGTTGTTCAACTTGTAGAAAAACTTAAGGAACATGATGCAATGAGTTATACAACTGTTGTAAGTGCAACAGCATCAGAGCTTGCTCCACTTCAATATATTGCACCTTATTCTGGTGTTACTATCGCAGAAGAATGGATGGAACAAGGCAAAGATGTATTAATTATTTACGATGATTTAAGTAAACATGCAGTTGCTTATAGAACATTATCATTACTTTTGAAGCGTTCACCTGGTCGTGAAGCTTATCCTGGTGATGTATTCTATCTTCATTCTAGATTATTAGAACGTGCTTGTAAATTATCTAAAGATTATGGTGGTGGTTCTATTACTGCTTTACCAATTATTGAAACTCAAGCTGGAGATATCACTGCTTATATTCCAACAAATGTTATTTCTATTACTGATGGTCAAATCTTCTTACAAACAGAATTATTCAATGCTGGTCAACGTCCAGCAATTGATTCTGGTTTATCAGTAAGTAGAGTTGGTAGTGCTGCTCAATTTAAGTGTGTTAAGAGTGTTGCAAAATCGCTTAAAATTGAACTTGCAAACTTCCATGAATTACAAGCATTTGCTCAATTTGGTAGTGATCTTGATGATGCTACTAAAAGAATTCTAATTCATGGTAATGTCTTAATGGAAGTATTAAAGCAAAATCAATATCAACCTAAGACATTTGTTGAACAAACAATTGAAATCTTTACTGCACAAAATAGATTTATGGATGACTTAGATATAGATAAAATCAAGGATTTCCTTGATGGATTAATGATAGAATTAAAGAAAGATTACAATTATCTACTTGATGAAATTTATAATACTAAGACTTTGTCAAGTGATGTTGAAACAAAACTAATAGAAGCTATTAAAAATTATAAAGAAGCATATATAAATTAAATATAAAAAAATAATTAAATATTATAAACAGGAGATTAAGAAATGATACGAATTATATTGATAGTTGTGTTTTTATTCGCTATTATTATAACTATTTCATTGCTTGTTGTTTCTTCAAAGAAAAATAAAAGAAATAAACCACTTCCTTTTGTGGTTGCGTTACTATTATTAGTTGCTTGTTTATTTATAATTCCTGGATCATTCCATCAAGTTGATACAGGAACTGTAGCTGTTGTTAGACATTTAGGTAAGATTACTAAGATGCGTCAACCTGGTACATATTTTGATTTCTATTTTACTAATTCATATGAAACATATGATGCAAAAGTTCAACAGGACAAAATAACAACATCTGCTTATTCTAAAGATGGTCAAACAATGGATTTAGAAGTCTTCTTACAATATCAAGTACAAGTTGATAATATTGTGAAGATTGCGACTGAATATGGTAGTTTAGATGCTTTACAAGCAAGAATTGAAACAGTAACAATTGAAAAAACAAAGAGTGTAATGAGTAGTGCTGAAGCTATGACGATTGTTCAAAATCGTTCTAAATTCTCAAATGATGTGTCTACAGCTGTTAGAGAAGGAATTTCAGATGATTATTATGTTTATGTAAAAGATGTTGTACTTACAAACATCGATTTCACAACTGAATTTGAAAAATCTGTTGAGGATAAAGTTATTGCTGAACAAGAAAAGCAAGCATCAATCACAAGAGCAGAAGCTGAACTTGAAGTAGCAAAATTAGAAGCACAAAAGAAGATTGCTGAAGCAGAAGGTAATGCAGAAGCACAAAAGATATTAGCTGAAGGTTTAGCTGAAGCAACATCAAGTAAGATTATTGAAGTTGCTAGAACTGTAGGTTATGATATTGAAACTACTTATGTTTATACTATTACTACTGAAGTTAGTAAATCAAATGGTGAATATAGTATTACAAAAGAAGAAGTAGAAAAGAATGTACTAGAAGCAGAAACTACAAATGTTGTAGTAGCTGATGATGGTGGTGTTACAGTTACAACTAAAACAACTAAATCTTTATCAAAGACAAGAAATGAAATCCAAGTTAATACAGGACCTGGAAGTGATAAATTTAAAGAATTAGTTGAAAATTATTTACAATATTTATCATATCTTGATAAATGGGATGGAAAACTTCCAGAAGTTGTTTCTGGTGATGATGCTATAAGCATTATTGTTCCTAATAATTAATAAAATAATAATATAGAAAAGGAGGTTAATATGGCACAGGGATTAATAAATACAAAAAGAAGAATCCAGTCAATCACATCTACTAAAAAGATAACTAAAGCGATGGAACTTGTTGCAACAGTTAAACTTAAAAAGTGGAAAGATAGTATGGAACATATTGTTCTTTATTTAGAGTCAATGGATGAAATTATTGCTACTTGTGCAAGTGGAGTAGCCTCTAATGATATATTAGAATTAAAGGATTTTAAAGATGCTACAAATAATCTTTATATTGTTGTTACATCATCATTAGGATTATGTGGTGGATATAATTATAATATCTTTAAATTCTTGAATGGAATTATCAATAAAAATGATAAAGTGATTGTAATTGGAACTAAAGGATTTAGTAAATTAGGTCATGAAGGTTATGATCTTGATGATGAATTTGTTAATGTATTAGATAAAATTGATTTTGGTAAAGTTAAGGAAGTTGTAAGTTTTATATTAAATGAATATAAAAAGGGTATTTATAAAAAAGTTGTATTGATTTCAACTGAATATAAGAATTCTCTTACATTCATTCCAAAAGAATATCAATTATTACCTTTAAATAAAAATAATGAAGTTAACAAAGACATTGTGAACAAAGACATTGTTTTTGAACCTAGTAAGGAAGTTGTATTAGGTCAAATAATACCTAAATATTTGAACACTTTTGTGTTTGGTAGATTTGTTGAAGCGAGTGTGTGTGAGCAAGCAGCAAGAAGAAACGCTATGGATAGTGCTACTGATAATGCTGAAGAGTTATTAGAGAAATTAAGAATTGAATATAATAAAGCTAGACAAGGTGCAATTACTCAAGAAATTACTGAGGTTGTTGCAGGTGCTAGTAATGCATAGGGAGGAAACTTATGGATTATAATTATGGTTATATCGTTCAAGCTGTGGGACCAGTTATTGATGTTAAATTTGAAAAAGATCATTTACCAAAGCTATTAACAGCTTTAAGAATTGATTTATCAAATGGTAAAAGTCTTACAATTGAAGTATTACAACATATTGGTGATGACATTGTAAGAGCTGTTGCAATGGGTTCAACTGATGGTTTAGTAAGAGGAATGAAAGTATTAAATACTAATGCTCCTATTACTGTTCCAGTTGGAGAAGCAACATTAGGACATATGTTTAATGTATTAGGTGATCCTATTGATGATAGTGATGCTTCACTATATCAAGAATGTAAGAGAATGCCTATTCATCGTCCTACTCCTAAATATGAAGATCAATCTACATCAACTGAAATCTTAGAGACAGGAATTAAAGTAATAGACTTACTATGTCCTTATGTAAAAGGTGGTAAGGTTGGTTTGTTTGGTGGAGCTGGTGTAGGTAAAACAGTATTAATTCAAGAATTAATTAATAACGTAGCAACTGAGCGTCATGGTATTTCTGTATTTGGTGGTGTTGGTGAACGTAGTAGAGAAGGTAATGATTTATATTTTGAAATGAAAGAGTCTGGTGTTTTAAGTAAAACAGCATTAGTGTTTGGTCAAATGAATGAACCACCTGGAGCAAGAATGAGAGTTGGTCTTTCTGCTTTAACAATGGCTGAATATTTCAGAGATGTAAAGCATCAAGATGTATTATTATTCATTGATAATATCTTTAGATTTACTCAAGCTGGTAGTGAAGTTTCTGCTTTGATTGGTAGAATGCCTTCAGCTGTTGGTTATCAACCTACACTTGCAACTGAAATGGGACAACTTCAAGAGCGTATCACTTCAACAAAAGATGGTTCAATTACATCTATTCAAGCTATCTATGTTCCTGCTGATGACTTGACAGACCCTGCTCCAGCTACAACATTCTCACATCTAGATGCTAAAACAGTTCTAGATAGAAACACAGCTGCACTAGGAATTTATCCTGCTGTTGACCCACTTGAATCTGCATCAAATATTTTAGATCCTCAAGTTGTCGGTGAAAAGCATTATAAAGTTGCTCGTGAAGTTCAAAGAATATTACAAAGATACAAAGAATTACAAGACATTATTGCAATTCTAGGTATGGATGAATTAAGTGAAGAAGATAAGAGATTAGTAAATAGAGCAAGAAGAATCAGAAACTTCTTATCTCAACCTTTCCATGTTGCTGAACAATTCAATGGTATGAAAGGTAAATTTGTGAAAAAAGATGATACAATTAGGTCTTTTGAAGAAATATTAACTGGAAATTATGATGATTATCCAGAGAGTTGTTTCCTATATGTTGGTACTATTGAAGATGTAATTGAAAAGAAAGAAAAGATGAATTAATAATGGAGTATAGTAATAATGGCTAATACTTTTAATCTTACAATAGTAACTCCAAATGGAAAGAAGTTATCTGATGAAGTATCAATATTGAATTGTGTTACAACAGCAGGAGCTGTTGGAATACTTGCTAATCATATTCCACTTGTTGCTATTATTGAAATATCTCATTTAAATTATAAAAAGCCTGATGGAAATGGTGGTGTAGAAAGTGTTGACATTGCTATTGCTGGTGGGGTTTTAAGTGTTAAAGATAATCAAGCAGTTGTGCTTGCTGAAGCATTTGAAACAAAAGATGAGATAGATAGACAAAGAGCAGAAGAAGCAAAGAGAAGAGCGGAGGAGAGATTATCATCAAATGATGATAACATCGATACAAAAAGAGCTGAACTTGCTTTGAAGCGAGCAATGAGTAGACTTAGTTTATAAAGTGGCTTATGCCACTTTTTCTTTTGGGTTTGTTATTTTTTCGCAAAAGTTATACAATATTTGCGAAAAAATTACTAGACTTTTTAAAAAAAATATAATATAATCAAAGTATATAGAGGTGAATACAATGTTAAGTGCACAAGATAAAATAATAGAAAGAATTGATTCAAGTGATTTTGGTGCATTTACGAGTGCTGATTTTTTAGACCTTGCAAATTTTAAAACAATTAACAAATCACTTGAACTTTTAGAAGATAATAAAATATTAAAAAGAGCAAAGAGAGGAATATATTATAAACCTAGATTTAATTCAATATTAGGAATTGAATGTACGCCTAGTTTGAATGATATAGCTTTCGCTATAGCAAGACAATTTAACTGGACAATAATCCCAAGCGGTAATTATGCACTAAATATAATTGGAATTTCAACACAGGTGCCACAAAAAATAGTATATATTTCAAATGGCCCTTATAGGGAATACTTGGTCGGCAACGCATTGATTATTTTTAAACATTCAACTACAAAAGATATTACATCTTATAGATATAATAATCTAATTGCAATACAAGCAATAAAGGCAATAGGTAAGGAAAACCTCAACGAAGATGATGTAAGGCTGATATCGCATTTTTTGAATGATGATGACAAAAAAGAAATAGCAAATGGAATGCGAATCACATATTGGATTTATGAAGTATTAAGAGGTGTGTTATGTATAATATAGCAAAAATACCATTGTTAGATAGAAAAGATTTATTTGAGACATATTCTTTTAAATATGGTATTACTGGTGAAATTGTTGAAAAAGATTTTTGGGTAACAATAATGCTAGATTATCTTTTTAATAAGTCTGAATTTAAGGATGTCTTTACATTTAAAGGTGGAACTAGTTTATCAAAATGTTTTAATATAATTGATAGATTTTCAGAAGATATTGATTTGATTCTCGATTGGAATGTGTTAGGGATTGAAGATGAGGATTTGTATTCACAAAGAAGCAAAACAGCCCAATTGAAATACATTCAAAATGTTGAAGAAAATGCCATGGGTTTTATTGAAAAAAACTTTTACCATCAATAAAGAAAGATTTTTGCAACATTTTAGGATTTGCACCTAGAATTGAATTAGGTGAAAATGATCATCATATTATTAATTTTTATTATCCAAATGTTTATAATGCACAAAATGTAGGGTTATTGCAATGTATTCGATTAGAGATAGGACCATTAGCTGAGAATGTTCCATGTGTTTATAGAAAAATAGAGCCATTAATTGGTAAAATGAATTTACCAATTATGTCTTTGAAAAGCACAATAGTTAGAACAATTTCACCTGAGCGTACTTTTTGGGAAAAAGTGCTGATTCTTCATCAAGAGGCACATAGGCCTTTTTTTAAGAAAGATAAAGATGGTAAAGAGATTCCAAATTCAATTCCAAGAAGGTATTCAAGGCATTATTATGACGTTTGGAAAATAGGACAAACTGAATATAAACTTCTTGCATTAAAAAACATTGCCTTATTAGATAAAGTTATACGTTTTAAAAAGATATTTTATAATTATTCTTGGGACGATATAGAAAATGCAAAACCAGGTAACATAGTATTAGTTCCTAATGAACAAAGAATTTTAGAATTAAAGGCAGATTTTAATATGATGAAAGAAATGATTGATGATAGATCAATTGAATCATTTGATATGTTAATAGATTTGCTAAAAGAACTGGAACGAGAACTTAATCAATAATTTTAATAAAAGAAGAAAATGAAATGAAAAACTTTCATTTTCTTTTTCTTTTTTTTAAAATTGACTGAAAGGGTCGGGGGGGGTATAATGATATTAATAATGGCTAAAAAACGTTTTCAGCCGTTAATAAGTTCTTTTATACGGGAGGAATTATAGATGAAAAAAGAATTTAAATTACCTCAAATTGAACTTGTTTTAATTAATGAAGAAGACATTATTAAAACAAGTGGAGAAGTACAA
>JAFSVH010000020.1 GCA_017450215.1 Bacilli bacterium
AGAATCTACTGCTGTAGCATATATAGCAAATAGATATATGAAACCAACATTAAAACATTTCTTTGAAGTATCTGGTATAGAAGTAGATGAAGATACTTATGCTTTATCTGAATTAATTCAGTTCATATACAGGAGTGCAATTAGAGATGGTAAACCTATTACTGTATATATTCCATCTAAAAGAATGCGTGAATTATTTAAAGATTGGATAAATAAAAAAGACGAGTAATTAACTCGTTTTTATTTATGTAAATATTTATTAATAATATAAAATCTAAACCACGCTTTAATCTTTTTAAATCCCTTAAGTTCATATTTTATAATATACTCAGGTTCTGCACTGCCATATGCCCAATGTGATAATTTCTTTCCACATTTAGAACAATAAATATCATATTCAGATAAATGCCAGCCGTGGCATTCTTCATATTCACAATTTTTAATTTGATGATATTTTAAAGGATGCTTACATTTCTTCATCAATATCATCTACTTCTAATATGGCATTTTTTAAATCAATAATTGATTCGTTAGTATAATTAAAATTATCAGGTATATATGATTCAATCTTGTAAAAGCTATATGGTTTAATATTATTCATAATTTTTAAAAATGGTTCTTGAGCTTTTTTAGGTAAATAATGTTTATTAGCCATAAACCAATTCATTAATTTAGAATAATTAGAATTATAAAAACTATCAAATGCTTCTTCTTTATCATTTTTTTTGTTTATTAATTCTTTGGCTTCTTCTATTATACCTAATTTATCATTAGCTTTAGCGATTAAATAACTTTGAATTTCTGTTCCTTTAACAACTGGAACATCAATATCCATTTGTTCTAATTGTTTCATAACTGCCTCTGTAGCAACAAGAGTATTTTCATCTAATTCTTTTTCTTCATAGAATTGGTCTCTATATTCCTTTAAAAATTCATCACTAGCCTCTTCAATAACTTCTTCAATATCTCTAACATCCACACAACTATCCGTAATGGCATCAAAGATTTCTTTGTTACATTCTTCAGCTGTAATTATAGATTGTGCAGTTAAAGCTCTTAATTCATAATAATTGATTGCTTTTCTATCTCTATCTAATTGAACAACATCTGAATTAAAGTTATATCCATATTTAAAATTATCATCTGTTTGAATATATAATCCTTCAACATACATCTTCCCTTTAAATTGTTTATCTAATAATATTTGACCATTATCACATTCAACGGTTCTACCAAAATTATTATTTATACAGGGAAAATAATCTAATAAAGAATTATATAATTGTTGGTCTACAGGACTAATAGAAAAAGTTAATTCATCACCGGCAGATTCTTCTTCTTCAATATTTAAAACTTGTGTTCCAAATGTTTCACTTATTTTAAATGAAGGAATCCATATTTTATTACCATTTTGAATTTCAATATTCATACCTTTTCTTAATAATACAACTAATGCTAATTTAAATCCTTCTCCATATTTACCAATCATTCCATCTTGGTCTTCTTTACTAGAACATCCTAAAATTAAATCTTTAGCTTGTAAATCAACACCTTGAGAAGTTATAGTTAAAGTATTTCCATCATATTCAATACTTTTATTATAACCATTTGTTTCTGCATCAATTGCATTTTGTAATAATTCTCTAATTGCCTCTTTAATTCCCCAATTACTTACATAATTAGGACTTATTGTTATCTCATAATTTTTCATTTTTAATATCCCTCTTTACTTTAATAAAATATAATAAATATATAATTAAATGAATGGCTCCAACAGAAATTATAAAAGTTTTATCAACTATTTCTTCTTGTAAATGAGTTAATAGAAACATCATATAAAATGGAGATAAGAAGCAAGTCATTGAGAAAACAGCAAAAATTAAGATTATAAAATCTTTAATGATTTTACCTTTATTCATTTTCATCACCTTCTTCTTCATTTTCCATTAAAAATTTTTCATTGTATTCTTGTTCTATTCTGTTCATCTCATTACAATAAGATTGAACTAATTGATTATAATTAAAAACCATACTTACAGGAATCTCATCATTTAACCACCAAGTTAAAACAATTTCGTCTTCATATTCATATTTAATTATACTTAACTTTAATAATGTTCCTTCTCCATCTAAACAAATTGCTCTACTGATAATACCATATTGAAAATCATAAATAAATTCATCATTTTGACCATTTCGACTAATTCCTAGAAGATAATCCATTTCTTCTCTAAAATCATCTAAATAACTATCGGTAAATTGTAATGTTGTATATCCATAATGAATTTGAAAAGTTAACCATCCAGCAAAGATGTTCGTAACTTCTATCATATTTCTACATAACCCTTTCCGTGACAACTTCTACATTGTTCCGGTACAGTTGTAGATGTGACCCAAGTATTACCTGTGTGATTATAAAATCCATTAGAAACTATTCCATTTCCTCCACAAACAGGACAACATCTAACTTCTCTATAACCCCAACTATTAGATGGTAATGAACAAGTATGTTGAGGTAGTGCATCATCCATTTTTTTATTTTCTTCTTCATCATCATCTTCACAAGTAGTATTTTCAGATATTGTAAGTCTATAAACGTATTGTGTAATTTTAACTGTTTCATCTAAATTATCTGTATCTATCCATTCAAATAAATCTTCATATTCTCCATCACCATAATCATAACGATGAAATTTTTCAACACTTCTTATTTGTTTTTCATCAATAACAAATTCTACATCATCATATTTAAATCTAAATCCATCTCCAATTTCATTATTGAACCATTTAGCTAAAATTTCTTTAATAGTCATTTTATCTGGAGCAGTAGCAGCAACCGATAATACACTATCGCTTTCACTTCCATATACTGGATTAACAGAATAATACATAGATGATACTGTATTAGTATTAGTCTTATAAGCCATATTTTACCTCCTTACCATTCAACATAAATAGGATTATTACCTTTATAACCTCTATCTATTGTATTTTGACTAGAATCCACAAATAAATCTAATCTTTCTTCATATGTAACTTTCATACAAGCACCACAACTATCAAGTATAATACCTCTATAAGTATTACCATCAATAGTTACATTCACTTCATCATAATATTTAAAATACTTTTTACCTTCTATATATCCAAAACTTTTTTGCAAATAAGTAGTAGCAGCAGCAAGAACAATTTTACCGTTCCAAGTATACCAACCTTTATCATTGACTTGAAAATCCCAACTACATTTTCCGGAACCAGTACAATCTGTGTCTTCTGCCGGATAATATGAAGTTAATCTAAATGCTCTTATGTTTTGCTCTGGAATTGACGTATTTTCAACAATTTTAACATCATTTTCAACAGTTTTTTCTTCATTTTGAGCTAAAATTTCAGTATTTTCAGGCTCTTTTTTAACACTATTTTCAACCTTTTCTTCTTTAAATACTATCATTTCTTGAGTGTCTATATTAGTTTTAGGTACTCTTTTATTGCACATATTATATATTAATAGACCAAAACCCCCGATTAACATAACACAAAGTGTAATCTTAACCCACTTTTTTAGTCTTCTTTTCTTTTTCATACTTCTCTTCTAGGATTATAATAAGTTTCTTTTTCTTTATAATCTCTTATCATATCAATCAGCTCTTCACGAGTATATTGTTGATATTCTTCCTCCTCTTCCTCTTCATAATTTTTAGACCAGTCCATTTTCTCCCAGTCTCCTTTATCATTCAACCAAGCTTCTGCTAATTCATAATTTTTACATACATAGACAGCAATCTCGTCCATATGTTCACCATCATTAGAAAATCCAAATGCAAAGACAACTGTATCTCCAGTTCCCTGAAATGTAGCCCAATCTTCGTGATTTTCTATTCTTTCAATGCACTCATCTATCATACGTTGTATTTCTTCATCTTGTATTTTAACTCCATCATTGTAATTAAAATCTTTTTGACTTCCATATTTAAACTTTATATTAGTCATCTACACCAAGACCCTCCATTTCTAATTCTTCATTAATTTTTTGAAGTAAATTCTCTACATCTTGATATATCTGTTTTAAATCTTCTTCATCAAGAATTCCTTTTTCAAATAAAATTTTACAAATTACATAATCAGAAATATGTAATCTTTCAATCTCTCTTGATAAAAATGAAATATGTTTTAACTCTTCCATTAGTTAACCTCCCAATAAACAGGACTATTAGCAGAATATGTTGCTCTTAAATCTAAAGAATTATGACTCTTATCCGTCAAAACATCACATAAATCTAAAATATCATCAGTAACAGATGTACTTCTCATAAACCAATAATCGTAATGATTAGTTTTTAAATGAATAAATAATTCTTTATTTTTATCACTTGCTCTTAATTCTTTTAATAATTCCCATAAAGAACTTACTTGGTCAAGAACTTCTTCTCCTTCAATAATCCATTGTTTTGATTTGTTAATCATTTTATTTACTAAATCAGGAATAGTATTTTCTTTAAATTGGTGGCTCTCACAACTAGATAATATTAAAGTGCTACATTGGTTAGAACCACCGATAACCATCTTGCTATATCTAATTGTTTTCATATTACCACTCCTTTTCTTCTTCGTCGTCTTCTAAATATTCTCTATAAGAATCTTCATCATCTGCATCAAGTTCTCTACTATCAATAACTCTTACATCTTCAACTTCTTCATAATCGTTATCTTCCATACTTTCTGCAATTTCTTCTGCTGATTCTTCGTCAACAGCTTTAATCCATCTTCTAGCAACCTTAGTCACTTCTACTAAATATTCTTTCATAATTATTTGTTCCTTCCTCTTTTAAAAAATTCTTTCTTCTCTATCTCTTCATTGATAATCATTTCATAAACCCCCGTGCTATGTCGTTTAGCACATTCCTTAGCAAGCTCATAATCATCAAAGATGCCAATCGGAACATCATCAACGCCCCAACTCATTACTACATATACTTTCATTTTTTTATCCATTTAGGTACATAGTAATCACAAGGATAAGCATCAACTATTTTAATTCTATCATTCATAGAATGAATTAATTTTTTATCATATGCTTTTAGATAATATTCTAGTTTGTTATCTAATGTTTCATAACTATTTATTATAAGTTCATTAGTTTCTTGACCAGGCATTTCTATCTCTACACATATAGCACATTTATTTTTCTTTGCTTCTTCAAAAGCTTTCTTAAACTTTGCTTGAGTCATACCCTTCCTCCTTCCTTATATATGGCAATCTATTATAAATAAATATTCTTCTTGATGTTCTGGAGAACTTATATATTCATTTAATTTTTCTGCAAATGCTAATCTACTATCTTTTGTAGCGTCATTCATAACCCACCAGCCCATTTCACCTTGTTCACACCATCCTTGTTCATTAACAAACGCCCAAGTCATAAACATAGATTCTTGTCTGGCATATTCTTCTTTAGTGCCATATTGTTCAATATAATATTCAGGTTTATAGAGATTCCATTTGATTACTTCAGCCTCAGCTTCATTCTTAGGTTCTTGTCCTTCAACAATTAATTCCCATTCTCTAATAGCCTTCTCATAATTTCCACCCATCATATTAAATTTAATATCTTTTATTTTAGCACCATTAGTTCTTTTTAACTCTGGATGACCTTCTACCTCTCCATCTGATATTCCACCAAATAGTCCGATTTCTCCATCGTCATATGTATCTTCGTTATCTTTATCTACAATTAAGCATTTATCATATCTTCCACCAATACTACACCAATCCCATTTGCTGTTTGGATTATATGTAGTTAATTCATTTCCATCTTCATCATATAATTCATCTTCTTCTTTTTGTAGCTTATATAATTCTTCATCAGTATTGGCATTTAAATATTTTTGTTGCCATTCAAACATTTCTTTTTCAGGATTTTCTTTTAATTCAGCTTCAAAATCTGCTTTCCATTTTCTAGCATCTTCTATAATATCTGCTTTAGTTCTTCTTATATAAGGCTCTACTTCTTTTTCTTCCCAATATGGTTCTAATAGTTTTTCAATTTCGCTTATATCTTTAGTTTTAGTAGCAACTGCTACACAAAAATGACTCATTTAATCTCCTCCTTAATCCATTTTAATTGCATATCCAAATACTACACCTACTGACCAAGGTATATAAAATCCTATTTCACATAATAGAACTTTAATAGCACCAATAGCTATTTGTCCAGCATTAATTGGATTAATATTGTTAACTATTTGAACAATACCTCCGTATAACATTAAATATCCGCCAATAAATATACCTAATATTATCCCTAGAGCTATAACAATATTACCAATAATATTTTTCATATCTAATCCTCCTTCTCTATTTTCCAAAATTCTTTTACTGTAATAGTTTTGTTGCCTACCTCACAATAATTTTCTCTACAATGTTCGGCAACACCTTCATTGCCATCTAAATCAATATATCCATATTTTGTATCATCAGTTAGTGCTATCCCAATTATAATAACAATAAATATAAATATAAAGATAAAGAAAGGTACAATGCCGTCTTCATCAAAATTCCAATAATAAAACATAGTTCTTCCTCCTATATATGAAATTCCTCTTCAAAATAATATTCTTTATATTTAAAACCTACTACATCTTCTACGCAAGACACTGGTATGAATTTAATTGTCGTGTCATTTAATTCTAATATACAAGTATTTAAATTAGCCTTGCATTCAGATAGATGGTCTCTTGCTATAAATTTGATAGCTTCTCTACAATCTTTTTTGGTTCTACATATAACTAATATATTTTTGGAAGTAGGTTCCCTTCTCATTTCCAGATACTTATGCTGGTCTATTCTTCTAGGATTACTTCTGCTCAATCTTTTGAGTGTGAGCAAACTGTTATACATTTCCAATGTGTCGTTCATTGGTCTATCGTCCTCCTTCCTTTATGATAGGTGTCTGGCTTATGCCTCTGTCTATCTTAAACTTATACTACCATAATAAATTTCATTTGTCAAGAATAAATTTTAAAAAACTTGACATAATAATAAATATATGATAATATATAATCACTAAAGAAATTTAGTAGGAGATGAAATGAAAGGAGCAAATAAATATGCACATTATAATAGCTTTTATATTATATGCTATATTCACGACAAAACAATCTAATAAGAATCAAGACTCTAAATCAAAACAAGGTTATGATAGAGCTGTGTGGTTATCACATTCATTTAGTCGTAATAGTAATTATAAAAGATAATAGAGGCACTAAATTAATAAGTGTCTTTTATTATGTTTTGATGTCCTTTATTAAGACTTTCAGAAAAATGAAAAAGGTGTGGTTGTTCCGCTAGGCGGTGCCTG
>JAFSVH010000021.1 GCA_017450215.1 Bacilli bacterium
AGGGGCTGTCGCACTAAAAAATAGTGTGAAGCCCTTTTTCTATGAAAAAAATTAAATCCTAACCTCAAAGAAGTTAGGATTTGTAGTAAAATATTTATATGAAAAAAACAAATATTTTACATAAGAATTATACAATTAATTGTAAGTTTTATCAATTAAAATTACCAATAAATTTAGAAATTATGATTCCAAGTAATGATTCAGTGCGTTTGCTTAGTCAATTTGTTGAGGAGATGGATTTATCAGATTTATATAAGACTTATTCCAAGGTTAAGGAAAATCAAGCTTCGCCACGAAAGTTACTAAAACTCATGTTATATGGATATATGAGCAAGTTATATTCATCAAGAGATATAGAGAAGGCTTGTTATAGAGATATCAATTTTATGTATTTGTTAGAAGGATCTAAAGTACCTGATCACTCTACTTTTGCTAGATTTAGAAGTCTACATTTTGCACCTTGTGCTGTACGGATTTTAAGTGAGGTTAGTAACTTTCTCTATAAGATTGGAGAAATATCAGGAGAGACTATATTTATTGATGGGACTAAAATAGAAGCTGCTTCGAATAAATACACATTTGTATGGAAAAAAGCAGTAACTAAAAACTTAAAAAGATTACTAGAAAAAATAGAAAATTTCGTTTCAGAATGTGCTGAAGCTTATGGATTCAAAACTGGATACAAAAATGTTGTAAAATTAAAAGATTTAAAGAAGTTAAGAAAGAAGCTTTATGCACTAAAAATAACTGAAGGAATACAGTTCGTCCACGGATGTGGCAAGAGAAAAACAGCACTTCAGCGTTCGATTGAAACTATTGAAAAATATCTTGATAAGCTTAAAGAATATACAAAAAAGATACATTTATGCGGAAAGCGAAATAGCTATTCAAAGACAGATAATGATGCAACATTTATGAGAATGAAAGAAGATGCAATGAAAAATGGTCAGCTTAAACCTGCATATAATTTACAACATGGTGTTGATTCAGAATACATAACATGGCTTACTATTGGGCCTCAACCAACAGATACAACAACTTTAATTCCTTTCCTAAAAAGTATGGAAGGCAATCTAAATTTTAAGTATCTAAAAATTGTGGCTGATGCTGGTTATGAAAGTGAAGAAAATTATTCTTTTTTAGAGGCAAACAAGCAAATTTCATTTATTAAACCAGCAAATTATGAAATATCATCAACACGAAAATACAAGAATGATATAAGCAAGATAGAAAACATGGAATATAATTATGATGGTGATTATTATAAGTGTAAAAATGGCAGAAGGCTATATGCTAGAAAAATAATGACTAGAAAATCAAAAACAGGTTATGAAAGTAAAAAAACAGTTTACACTTGCGTAGATTGCAGCAATTGTAGTTTTAAAAAAGACTGCATAAAAGGTCGCAACTGTAAGACACCATTAGAAGAACGTACTAAAAATATAGAAACATCTAAAAAATTTAACCGTCAGCGAAAAGCAAATTTAGAAAGAATAACAAGTAAAGAAGGTTGTCAGCTTAGAATGAACAGAAGTATTCAAGCTGAAGGCTCTTTTGCTCAGTTGAAACATGATATGGGATTTAGAAGATTTCTCTGCCGTGGACAAGTTAATGTACTAGCTGAAAGTATATTACTAGCAGTGGCACAAAATATAAACAAATTACATAATAAAATTCAATCCAGAAAAACTGGTACATATTTATTTTCTCTAAAATAAGGTAGTAAATATAATAAAAAAATATATTTTTACGAACCTTTATTAAAGTGCGTCAAATTTTAGATTAAAGTTTTTTAGTAACCTAAAATAGATATATTCATCAAAAAAGGAAGTGCCATTAGCAATTTTTTAAATTGCTAATGCGACACTCCC